>JALHMV010000039.1 GCA_022843855.1 Patescibacteria group bacterium | reverse complement strand
CGCTTCTTCTTCGCCGCGTAATCCAGCGACGCAAAGCTCAGCTGATCGGCCATCCGCCGTCCCCTCGAATCAAGGACGACAGCATGCCATGATCGGCAGGTTGTTCAGAGGTTCCTATACATAGACTTAAACGATTTGAGCTCTGCCAACAAATCTTTCGGCTCCCGGTTTGGCGACTTGGTGATTAATCGATTTGCGAGGGTGGTCGAGTCTGACATGCGAAGGGTGGAGCTGATAGCAAGGAGGCCGGCAAAAGGCGATCGCGCGACCAATCATTTTGAAAACATTAAATCGAGGGACTCAGAGTTTTTTCGAAGAAATACGGGTGGAGATGAGTTTGTTTTCGTGCTTGAAGAAGGAGTCGACGGCGCTGTTGGCTTTTTAAAGAGAATTATCGACAAGACACTTCCTAAAATTGAAAAGGAAATAATCTTGTCCGCTGCTGATCGCCTGGGCGTGGGAGTCGATAGTGTTAACATCGGCTTTTGCGCAGGCATAACAACTATTGAAAAAAGTGATAGCGTCGAAAGTCTACTTGACTGGGCCGAGCAGCTGCTTTGGGATGCCAAGAATGCGAGGCATGATTTGTCGCAGTGCGTTCTCGCTATTGGGTCCCGTTCTGATGAAGCTGGTGCGGTCAGGCTTTTATTTCGTTCGCATCGCCGAGATGAACGCGGTAATTCCGTATGGAGTACCACAAACACTACGTAACTTAAGTTGAATCTGCGGTGTCGTGATGGTCGGGGCACGGGAGCGTCTGCGCCACTTTCGATGCTACACGATGGCACAGCTGCGGAGGGATGTCATGGTCGGCCTGCTGAAAGTCCATCGTGAACAGCGGCTGCCCGATCGCTTGCGGCTCAAGGACGACGATTTTTCGATACAGGCCGTCACGGTCTCCGACCCGCTCTTCTGGATCAGAATCGAGCGTACTTCGTCGCAACCGGTACTGGTGTCGGACATCAAGCGGTCAGGTTTGGCGCCGGATGCGGTCGGTCGTGCGCTGGATGCCGCGGTGGATGCTTGCGCTTTTGCGGAGCCGGTAACAGTCCTTCATCTGCTGGATATTGCGCCTGGCGGCGATCAGGTGGCGGTGGAACGGGAGGCGGCAGCCTTAGCCGCCACACTGGTGGAGTACGCGAGGTTGCGCCACCAGAGGGTGATCGCGATCGACAAACGAACTCGTCAGAAAAAGACCGATCTCATCGTGGCGCTCGACGCGGTTTGATTTACGACTGAAACGGTCGAACGCTCACGTTCTGCTCGATTGAAAAGATCGAGGACGTGACTGTCTTTCAGAAGCCTTAGTACCCGTACCAGTTCGATCTGAACGGAGACATTGGTATTGCGGAAGGCGAGTAGCCTCCCAGTGCCCTCGGAAGCTTCGTGCGCGCGCTCGGGGCGCGTGTTTGCTCTGGCGGGGTCTAACCTGACAACTTTGGCCACCGAGATCTCCTGAACTCGAACGTACGCGGAGCAGCGATACTCACTTCATCCGATTGTGAACTTGGAGTGCGAAAATTGTCTTAATTTCATGAGGTTCCGTTTCTGGCAGGACGTCCGAGCGTCGCTTGGATAACGCTGGTTGAAAGGCGTGACCTTGGGCGGTGAGTGCAGCTGATGAGATCGTGGACGAGCACGACTTCGTGTCCTTACTCTTTGCGCAAACGGGTTTGCGACCTTTGAAGGTCACCACTAGGACCTCGACTACCAAGCAAACGCGAATTCAATATATCGCTGGGCGGGGAGGGCGACGGATGTTGCGCTCGGACATCCGAGGTCGCTTTCGATAGGACGTGTGCGATCGCTGGCCAAGCGACCCCGGCTCTTCGCGCTGGCGCGCTGCGGCCGGGGACGCAAAGGTGGGTCCTGCGGGGTTATCGTGAACGTGGGAAGGCCCCGGCTCTCGGGGCTGTTGCCCCTCGGCCGGGGACGCAGGGAAGGTGGGCGTGGCGCGATATCGTGCCGTTCCGCCGCTGCTTGTTTCTCTCCCTCTCCAGTTTCGTTCCCTCAGCGTCATGCCCGCGCAGGCGGGCACCCACGGCATGTCGTGGGGGTTCGCGGTAGTGTCCAGTTTCTTTCGCACATTCGATTTCGCCTGAGCGGCGTCCGTCCCGGGCTCAGGCGATGGCGTTGGTGGATTGGTGATCCTTCAGCAGGTCCATCTACAGGTACCTCTTGGTCGACCATTCGGTGCCGGCGACGTGGCGCAGGCGGGCGGCGGCCAGATTCAGCGCCGACTGCCCGTCGGGGAACGCGCCAACGACGCGCGTGCGCCGGCGGATCTCGCGCAGGATGCGCTCCAGCGGATTGTTGGTTCTGATCCGCCGCCAGTGCTCCTCGGGGAAAGCGTAGTAGCCGAACGTCTCCGCGACCGACGCCTCGACGAGCTCCGCGGCCCGTGTGAGCCGCTGGTCGCGCAGCTTGGCGGCCACTTGCCGACCTTTTCCTGAGCGGCGCCCAAATCCTCGGCGGCATGGATGGCCTTCAGCATCGCGGCCGCCTCCCGCATCTTCGGACGCGGCACGTGGGAGAAGATGTTCCGGTAGAAGTGGACCAAACACCCTTGCCAGCCTGCATCGGGGTAGAACTCGGCCGCGCTCTCGGCAAGCCCGATGCAGGCATCCGAGATGATCAAGCGCACGCCCTTCAGGCCCCGCTCCTTCAAGTTGCTTCAGGAACCCCGACCAGCCCGCCTTGTCCTCCTTGGCGTCCTCGACGATGCCCAGAATGTCGCGATAGCCCTCGGCGTTGACGCCGATCGCCACCAGCAGCGACACATTGCGGACCTCGCCGGCCCACGTGCGTTTCATCACGATGCCGTCGAGATAGACATACGGATGCTCGCCCTCGATCGGACGGTTCCGCCAGGCGTCGATCG
>JALHMV010000038.1 GCA_022843855.1 Patescibacteria group bacterium | reverse complement strand
CTTTACGCTATGAGTGACATGGGCCTTGGTCCAAGCGCCAAGCATCGCAAAAGCGCTAAGATCACCGGTGAAGTGCTCGGTAACTACCATCCGCACGGAGAGCTAGCGGTTTACGACGCCATGGTGCGTATGGCCCAATGGTGGAGCCTCCGTCAGCCGCTGGTTAACGGACAAGGTAACTTTGGCTCGATGGATGGCGACTCACCGGCAGCATCGCGATACACCGAAGCTCGTCTCGCGCCGCCAGCCGAAGCGCTCTTGGCTGATATCGAAAAAAACACTGTCGATTTTCGCGAGAACTACGACGGTACTCGCAAGGAGCCCACAGTTCTACCAACGCGCTTACCCAACCTGCTCATTAACGGTTCGCAAGGCATCGCAGTCGGAATGGCGACCAACATTCCGCCCCATAACCTTAACGAAGTGATCGACGCGCTTGTTCTCATTATTGATAAGCCCGAAACCGAAATTGACGAGATTCTGGAGATAGTTAAGGGTCCCGATTTTCCCACTGCAGGCATAATCTACAACCAAAAAGACATTCGTGAAGCGCTCTCGACTGGTCGAGGCCGAATCATTATTCGCGGCCGGGCTGAGATCGTTGAAGACAAGAAGCGCGAACAAATTGTCATCTCTGAGCTGCCGTACCAGGTTAACAAAGCGTCATTCATTTCTCACATCGCCGATCTCGTCAAGGTTAAAAAGATCGAGGGGATTAGCGACATTCGTGACGAATCTGACCGCAAAGACGGAGTCCGCGTCGTTGTTGACTTGAAAGGCGGAGCACACGCCAACAAGATTCTCAACCAACTCTACTCACTGACCGAACTACAAACAGTTGTTCACTATAATATGGTCGCGTTGATTGACGGCATCCAACCAAAACTTCTGAACGTCCATGACGCCTTACAGGAGTTTGTCGCACACCGTATCGTCGTTGTTACCCGGCGAACCGAATACGATCTCGGAATCGCCAAGGACCGTGCTCATATTCTCGAAGGGCTCAAAATCGCCCTCGATCATTTGGACGCGATTATAACGCTGATTCGAGCTTCGGCTGATCGAGACGCTGCCAAGAAAGCGCTGATGGAGCAGTTCAAGCTGTCCGAGCGTCAAAGCAACGCGATCCTCGACATGCGCCTGTCACAGCTCGCCAACCTTGAAAGACAGCGCGTCTACGACGAGTACGACGCGATCATGAAACTGATCGCCGATCTTGAGGATATTTTGGCTAAGCCTGATCGTGTTCGGAAAATTGTGAAGGACGAACTCCTCGAGCTCAAGAAGAAGTACGACATGCCGAGACTGACCGAAATTCGCCCCGAAGCACTCGGCCAGTTAGCGGCCACCGATCTGATTCCGCAGGAGAATGTCCTTATTAGTTTGACGGTTGGTAACTACGTCAAGCGCCTCCCTGCTGACACGTACCGCTCACAGATGCGTGGCGGTAAGGGTGTGATTGGCATGACGACACGCGAAGACGATGCGGTAAAAGAAATTGTTTTTGCGACCAGTCATGACGATCTCATCTTTTTTACTGACTGGGGTCGGGCGTTCCGGATCAAGGCGTATGAGATTCCTGCCAGTAGCCGACAAGCAAAGGGTATTGCGCTGCCAAACATCATTCGCATTTCGCCGCAAGAAAAAGTCACCACGATGCTTTCGGTCAAGAAGGACGACGAAGGTAAGTTTTACTTCTTTGCAACTAAAAACGGCACAGTTAAGCGCGTGCCGGTTTCGGCCTTTGCCAATGTTCGCAAGAGCGGGATCGCTGCTGTCCGCCTCAATAAAGGTGATCAGCTTCTGTGGGTACAACAAACCTCTGGCAGCGACGAAGTCGCTCAGATGACTCGCGACGGTCAGGTGATTGTTTACAACGAGTCAGAGGTTCGTCAGATGGGTCGCGGCGCCGCCGGTGTCCGAGGTATTAAACTAAAAGGTAACGACGAGGTTATTGAGACAACTATTCTCAACGATCAGTCGATCTCTGTCGCTGTCATAAGTCGAAAAGGCATCGGTAAACAGGTGCTCTTGTCAGAATTCCGCAACCAACATCGCGGTGGCTCGGGCGTGCGGATCGCTAAACTGACAGATAAAACAGGACGACTAGCCGACGGCACGGTTGTTACTGAAGAGGCGAAAGATTTCATCATCTCGACCACTACCGGTCAAGTAATTCGTATCCCTATTTCTTCAGTGAAGCGGCTCAGTCGACAAGCATCGGGCGTGATTATGATCCGTCTCAACGGTGATGATCAGGTTAGCTCGCTGACAACGGTGAGCGAAGAGGAGGCAGAAGAGCTGCCGAAAACTACTGCCACCCCGACCGCCGACCCTTCTCCGAAAGCCCAAAGTGACGTAGAATTAGACACAACTGTTTCCTCGGAGTCTACTTCCGCCGAAACGGAGAAGTAATATGTCAGATACAACTCGAATTACACTACCCGAAACGATTTCGGTTCGAACTCTCGCGAGCCAGCTTGGCGTGGAACCAACGACGGTCATTGCCAAGCTGATCGCCGGCGGTGTTATGGCGCACATCAACCAGAATCTAGACTACGACACGGCTGCGCTATTAAGCGAAGAGTTTGGTTTCACGGCCGAACCGGAGGCGGCAAAAGTTGCTCAGGTCACCAAGAGCGTCGATACCAAAAACGCAGAGAGCCGTGCGCCGATCGTCACGATCATGGGTCACGTTGACCATGGGAAAACGAGCTTACTCGATTATATTCGCTCAGCTAACGTCGCCGCTGGCGAATCAGGGGGTATCACGCAGCATATCTCGGCGTACCAAATCGAATTTACAACCAGCGATAAACAGAAACGCAAGATTACATTCATCGATACACCTGGCCACGAAGCGTTTAGCGCGCTTCGCGCTCACGGCGCTAGCCTTACTGACTTGGTTGTGCTGGTGGTGGCCGCTGATGACGGCGTCAAACCCCAGACACTTGAGGCGCTTAACCATGCCAAAACCGCCGGTGTGCCAATTATCGTTGCGATCAACAAAATCGATGTGCCAAAAGCTAACGTAGAGCGCGTCAAGCAGGAGCTCGCCGAACACGAGCTTATTCCTGAAGAGTGGGGCGGTCAAACGGTTATCGTGCCCCTGTCAGCCAAAACCGGAGACGGCGTCGACGGATTGCTGGAGCTCATTATCTTAACAACCGACCTTCTCGAATTAAAAGCCGACCCGACCGCCACCCCAGAGGGTATCGTCCT
>JALHMV010000037.1 GCA_022843855.1 Patescibacteria group bacterium | reverse complement strand
ATGTCAGTTAGTGTGCTGACAATAAAATTCTTACAACCGCCAAGTGTTGAATTGATTGGTTGAACAGTTGTATGCAAACCCCCGCCTTGTGCGGGGTTTTGCATACTATTCTTTGTCAGCGATGTGGCAATAAGTATCGCCAGCAGTGATTTGCTCTTCACTGACAAGAATTTGGTCCTCACAGCCACAAGAGCATTGGATTGGATGTATGTTCATACCTAGTGCACTAGCCTTTTGGTTGAGCATGTCAACCTAAATTACGCTTGGCCGGATCAACCACTTGCCGACCGGAAGTTTATGCTTCCTAACTCTAAAGACGTATCGGTGGATTTTGGGCGCTGATTTAGCTAAAATTAACAGAGTACTTTTGAAAGCTTGCGAGTATAGCTCAGTTGGTCGTTGTTACGGCAACCTTCTCGCAAGCAAGTTGCTCGCAGTAGCGCGGTCACTGATCTTAAAAACTTAGGGTGGGCGTATAGCTCAGTTGGTTAGAGCGCGTCACTGATAATGACGAGGTCTCTGGTTCAAATCCAGATACGCCCACCGTGAGTTTTTAAGAATTTGCCAGCAAAGGAATATAATGACGAGGTCCCTCGGGTCACTGCGAACGATAGTGAGCGAATCCAGGTATCGCACAACTTCAACTAAGGGTCGTCTTCAGGCATACTCGACTCATTCATGCTCCATCAGGCCGTCAAGCATTCACAAAAAATTCCCCCGAAACACGCTGTTCAGATTGTTGCCTTCATCGTTCTGTTCGGCCTTTTTATCGCCGGTGTTTCAGCCCTCATCAGCAACTACTTCAAGCCGGCTGATAGTCTGGTCGTTCAACAATTCCTCCAGAACGAACGGACAGCACTTCTCTTTTACTTTGGGTATGCGACAGTTGCGTCAGTGATCGTTCCGATCCCGACGCTACCGATCGACGTGCTCTTACTGAGTCTGATGGATCCGGCGAGCATCATCGTTGTTCGTTTAGCCGGAGGCTTGGCTGGTTCAAGCATCAACTTCTATCTGGCTCGCCGGTTCGGCCAGCCGCTTCTCAGGCGTTGGCTGTCTCAAAAGAACTATCAATTCATCGAACAGATCTCAACCAACCTGGCGTGGCACCACTTCTTCATCATTACCATGATCCCAGTTATTAATACTGAACTGATGGCGTACGCCGGCGGTATCTCCAAACTCCGTTTTCGCTTTGTACTCGGTGTCCAGGCGCTCGCACTGTCCTATCGAATACTGTTTGTGTTCTTTGTGATGCACGCTTAGGGTAAGAATATGCAGATTGAAGAAAACATCCCGCTTCGTGATTACTCTACCTTCCGTGTTGGTGGGCCGGCGCGGTACTTTTTTAAGGCCGATACAGGTGAAGAATTAACTGAGGCGCTGACCCTTGCGAAGGAAGAGAAGTGGCCGCTTTTTATTTTGGCGGGTGGTAGCAACGTTATTTTTCCGGACTCAGGCTTTCCCGGCTTAGTTGTTTTATTGGCTATTGCTGGCGTTACCGTTAGCGGCACAACCGTTACTGCCGGTGCTGCGGCGACAATGAAGGAGCTAGTAGATACGGCGATCGAGCACGGCTTAGCGGGGATCGAGTGGGCCGGTGGTTTGCCAGGAAGCTTTGGCGGCGCTATTCGAGGTAACGCCGGCGCGTTTCGAGGAGAGACCAAAGACGTTGTCGCCTCTGTCATAAGTATCGACCACCACTCTGGCCAGATAAGAACTCGAACCAACGTCGAGTGCCAGTTTGGCTACCGAGATAGTATTTTCAAACACGTCCATGAGGTGATCGTGGAGGCGACGCTCCAACTCAAGCCGGGAGATAAGGCGGCTTTGCGAGAGGTGGCTGATAGTCGCATTGCGTTCCGCCAAGAACGCCACCCGCTCGAATATCCCAACGTCGGCTCAATATTTAAGAACACCCCGCTCGAGAAAGTCCCGGATCACTGGCGAGAGCATTTCAACGATTTTATTAAAGTCGATCCGTTCGAGATCGTTCCGAGCGGTAAGATTATTCAGGACGCTGGCTTGAAGGGTTACCAGGTTGGTGACGCACAGGTTTCAGAGAAGCACGCCAACTACATCGTTAACCTTGGACACGCGACGGCAAGCGACATCGTCCAGCTTATTCGACACATCCGGTCGACGGTCAAGCTTAAATTTGGGATCGAGCTTGAGACCGAGCCGGAAATACTAACTGAAGAAACCATCGTCTAAACGCTCGAATATAAACAAGAACTCTGCTACTCTTGTCTTCGCGCCAGGAGGGCGCATTCGTACTATGACAATCGCTGCACTGGTTTTCTCGTTGGTCACGTCGCCTATCGCCCCGCCCAACCAACTCGTCGTCGTTGACTTAAGCGCTCAGCGCCTCACCGCCTACGAGAATGGCAAACGGGTGATGGAGTTTCCGGTTTCCACCGGGCGCACGGGCAAGGAAACGCCGACTGGCAATTTTCGCATCAAGCAAAAGCAGCCAACCGGTCGGGCGCTGCCGAAGTACGGCGGCCGTCGGTTGTCGTACGTCTTACGACTCAAGGGGCACTATCTGATTCACGGCTCTGAGAGCGTGCCGGATTACCCGGCCAGCAACGGCTGCGTGCGGATGCGTCCACCCGATGCCAAGAAGCTGTACGACTGGACGCGTATCGGCACGCCGGTCGAAGTCATTGTCAACAGCGACTGCTGGCTGTAACCTTTCCGCCCCCGACACACCGTCGGGGGCTTGTCTTTTCTCCATACGTGTCCGGTTCTATACTGAGGGTATGTTGAGCGTTCCCCATGTTCTTGCTGGTGCGGCGCTGGGTTCGTTCGTCGGCGACGTCCCCGGGGCGCCGATGGTTGGTTTTGCTATTGGGTGGGCGTCGCACTACGTCCTTGACCATGTGCCGCACTGGGAGCGACTATACAAACCGTTCCAGGAAATTGACTGGGACACCCACCGACCAGCCAAGGAGTGGCCGCGACACATTCTTGTTCAAGCCGCGATTGATGTTTTGCTGGCCGGATTTATTTTGTACGCAATCGCGACTAATACCAGCGAGGCATCGTGGTGGCGTACCGACCAGATCTTCTGGGGCGCAGTCGGCGGTCTTGTACCCGATCTGCTCGGCAACGTGCCGTTTTGGAATCGGACGCTCCGTAAAATACCGGGTTTCAAGCAAGAGTACGCTTTTCATTCGCTTGTCCATGTTACATCCCAAATTCAAAACTCCGTCCCAAGGCTAACGGGGCTTGCTACGCAAGTTGCTGTGATCGCAGCCAGTCTGTGGATTTTGATACGCTAAGCACATGGAGCTTTTGATCAAATTCGCCGTTCTCTTAGCCGGTTTCGGTCTTGGCATAGCTTTTATTAAATACAATTTTCAGCTAACCCGTTTGTTTGGCCACAATAGTCTAGCCGAACGCTATCTCGGCGAAGGTGGGACGTATTCAATGTGGAAGCTGCTTGGTGTCGCGCTCATTATCGGCGCGGTGATTTACGCCTTCTAGCTCGAGACATTCCCCCAGTTTCTTGGTAGAATTCAAAGACTTGGGCGTTAGCTCGATTCGAACCGATCGGTGAGAGGGAGCTGGCGGTAGAGTATCCTGGGCCGTTAGCTCAATTGGTAGAGCGCCTGTTTTGCATACAGGAGGCAGGGAGTTCGAATCTCCCACGGTCCACAAACAAAAGACCGGGTATTTGCCCGGTCTTTTGTTTGTATATTGTCGTATTCAAACTCCCACGCAGTCAGGAGTTCGCAATCGACGAGTGATAACGAGGAGATTTCGGAGCGCA
>JALHMV010000036.1 GCA_022843855.1 Patescibacteria group bacterium | reverse complement strand
GGCTGACCGAGGCGCATGTAGCCCAGGCCGACATCCTTCAAGACTTCGAGCTTTTCGGTGACCTCAACTTGTCCGTCAAAGAACCTCAGCGCCTCTTCGACTGACATATCGAGAACATCGCTAATATCTTTGTTCTTGTACTTAATTTCGAGTGTTTCGGCGTTGTACCGTTTTCCGCGACACTCGGGGCAGGTGACGTAGACATCCGGGAGGAAGTTCATCTCGATCTTGATCTGACCGTCGCCGCGACAGTGTTCGCACCGACCGCCACGTAAGTTGAAGCTAAACCGAGACGGATCGTACCCGCGTTGTTGCGCTTCATGGGTATTGGCAAAAACTTCCCGGATCGGGCCGAGAGAGCCGGTGTAGGTCGCCGGGTTACTGCGAGGCGTCCGGCCGATCGGTGATTGGTCGATGTTGATGATGTTGTCGATGTGTTCGGTGCCCTCGATTGCTTGATGGGGAGCGGGATCGTCGCCCGAAGAGTGAAAACGCTGCTCAAGAGCCCGAGCCAGTGTATCTTCAACGAGTGTTGATTTGCCCGAACCGGAGACGCCGGTTACGCAAATGAGGCGGTTGAGCGGGAACTCGGCAGTGACGTTTTTCAGGTTGTTACCAGTGGCGCCGATGACTTTGAGGTGAGCTTCGGCGTGATCGTGTCGATGGCTTGGTAGAGAGATGACCTTCGCTCCCGACAGATAGGCGCCGGTGATGGAATGTGGGTCAGCGATAATCTCACTCACGTTACCCTGAGAAATAATCGTGCCGCCGTGTTCACCGGCCCCGGGTCCCATGTCGATAATCAAGTCAGCGCGTAGCATCGTCTCCTTATCGTGCTCAACGACGATAACTGTGTTGCCGCGGGCCTTGAGCTCCTCAATTGTTTTCAGGAGATTGTCGTTATCGCGGGGGTGGAGGCCGATGGAGGGCTCGTCAAGAATGTAGATAACACCGGTCAAGCCGGCGCCGAGCTGGGTAGCGAGCCGAACCCGCTGAGCCTCGCCGCCAGCGAGTGTGGAGGTGGTTCGATCGAGCGTGACGTAGCCGAGACCAACTTCGAGTAGGTAGCTTAGGCGCGATTCAATTTCTTTCAAAATCGGCGCAGCGATAACCATGTCCTTTTCAGCAACGCCGAGACGGAATTGTTTAAAGAACGACCGAGCGTCCTCAATCGAGAGCGCTGTGGCGTCGATGATGTTCTTGTCTTCGAGCTTGACCGAAAGAACCTCGACTCGCAGTCGTTGACCGCGGCACGACTGACAGATCTTCTCGACCATGTATTTCTCGATCTCGCTCTTGAGATAGGGCGAGTCGGTCTCCCGGTAGCGACGTTCTAAGTTGGGGAGAATGCCCTCGAACGGTTCGTCGCTTGAATCAGTGGTTTTCTCGCCGTTGAGGAGAATGTCGAGTGTGGTCTCGGGGAGCTCGCCAACTGGAGTATCGAGACTGAAGTGGTATCGGCTACTCAGCTCTGTCAGAACTCTCTGATACCAATTCGCGTGGCTGGTTGTTCGACTCCACGGACGCACTGCGCCTTCAGCCAGCGTGAGGCGGGGATTGGGGATGACAAGATCCTTTTCTGCCACCATTTGGACGCCCAAGCCCTGACAGATCTGGCAGGCACCCTCAGGATTATTAAACGAAAAGAGGCGCGGCTCGATATCCGGAAACTGCCAGCCGCACTTGGTGCAAGCGTATTTTTGGGAGAAAAACTGTTCAACGTCGCCGTGGACGGCCGTCAGCAGACCGCTGCCAGCTTTGAGCGCTTTATCAACCAACTTTTGGAGGTCGACGAGCGCAATTTGTTCCGACTGATCGTTGGAGACCGGAAAATCGATCGACCCGATTTTGAATTCGAGTGTGTGGCGCTTGTTTTTATCGATCTCGAGGGCGATCGCTTCGTTAATATCCATTTCGACGCCGTCAAAACGAACATGGGTCACGCCCTGCTTTCTACCTTGTTTGAGGTGAAACTTGTGCTCGCCTTTACGGCCCTGAATAACAATGGCAAACAGCGTTGCCTTGAGCGTATCCTCAAAACGAAAATTGCGCAGTATCCGGCGGCTGATCGCTTCGGGCGTCTGTTGGGTGACGACGAGGTTGCACTTCGGACAGTACGGGGTGCCCAGGCGAGCAAATAGAAGGCGTAAGAAGTCGTAAATCTCGGTGGCGGTCGCGACAGTTGAACGCGGGTTGCGGGCAGCTGTTTTTTGGTCGATCGCGATCGCCGGCGAGAGCCCTTCGATGTAGTCAAAATCTGGCTTCTCGATTTCGCTCAAGAATTGGCGAACGAACGAACTGAGCGATTCGATGTAGCGACGTTGGCCCTCGGCAAAAATAGTATCGAACGCCAACGAGCTTTTACCCGAACCCGAGAGGCCTGTTACGACCGTGATCTTATTCTTGGGAATCTCCACATCGATATTCTTGAGGTTGTGGGTGCGAGCGCCAAAAACGCGAATGTTTTCCATTGTTATGAGTTTTTGCTTAAGTCAGACTGATCAATATCCATAGAAACTGCCTGCCATTCTACTTGTTTTACGACGGAAGGTCAAGATCGGTGGGGGCTTGCAAACGGGTGCGGTTGCGCTACAAATGAAAGCGTAATAAATCTTTGAGGAGGCATATGCTAAAAGGTGCGAACGGGTTAGAAGAAGCCAACGGTCCGGGGACAACCGTCGGCGTGAACGTGGCGTTGTCCGGTACGCTAAAAGATCAGAACGACATCCATATTTTCGGTCTCATCGATGGGGAAGTGATCAGTGAAAAAATGGTAACGATCGGCAAGACAGCGCAGGTGAAGGGTCCGGTCAAGGGGCAAGTAATCTCGATTGCCGGCGTTGTCCGTGGTTCGATTGATGCAACTGAGCGTCTTGAGCTGCTGGATACGGCGAAAGTGTTTGGCAGCATCTCGACCAAGGACTTAGTTATCCACTCCGGTGCAGCGTTTGTGGGAAAGTGCACGATGCCGACCGGGGCTGACGAAGGTCTTGAAGAAGCGGGTACCAACGACGAAGTCTCGTCCTCGACGCCCGATGATGCAGCCAACGATACCGAAACAACAGCAGAAGCGGAATTAAACCCAGAGGAGGAGTAGGCGCAGTGAGCGTCTCCGCTCAAGTAGGGCGCGCTCACAAAACTCATGTACTACTACATCCTCGAATCACCGGCGAACCGCGCCACTCGGCAAACCTACCAAAAACTGCGTGATATTCTCACCAATCTTGGTATTGCCGGTGAAATGGTTGCAGCGAGCCCAGCTCGCACCCCGGAGGAACTGACGGTGATGGGGATCGAGAAAGGGTACTCGACCATTGTGGCAGTTGGCGGCGATCATCACATTAACCAGGTGGCAACGACGCTGCTTGATCGAGCGGTGTTGGGCGTGGTGCCGATCAACGCCTCCAGGCAGGTGACAGACCTCATCGGTGTAACCGATATCCGCAGCGCTGCTGAAACGCTGAAGCATCGACGTCTCACTACCCTCAGTACCGCGTACATCGAGCCTGATTTACTGCTTTTTCTTGACGCAGAGATAGTTGCTCAGGGGCACGCGAAAATCAGCTTAGTTATCGAAAATAAGGTTCGAGCATTTGCCTATTTTGATCGAGCGGTGGTAAACCGGGCGCTCGAGGTTAGGCTCGAGAGTGTTCATGTGACTGAACCGAAGAAAATCCTCGGACTCTTTAAGTCTGGTGGAACGGTTGTCCGTTCAGAGTCGCTTTTTCACGGTAAATCGATGACGATCCGAACCGATCCTGAGTTGCCGCTGCTAGTTGCTGGTCAACCGATCGCCAAGACGCCGTGCAACCTGCGATTGCTACCTGAGTCCTTGAAAGTGATCACCAGGCGTGGTACAGTTTCCTAGATAACGATGGGTCAAAAACAGACTCAGTTTGGGAATGTACGTTAACCGAAATTGTTTCGGTGCTTTTGAGGCAGGAGCCTAACCTGAACGACCGAGAGCACCG
>JALHMV010000035.1 GCA_022843855.1 Patescibacteria group bacterium | reverse complement strand
TTTTTTTCAGTTTGCAGTTCTCAGCTTTCAGTTTCCAGTTCTCGAATGCAGAAGCCCGCGTGTTAGCAAGGGCGTTTTATATGACCCGTTATCAGATCTAAGAATCTGGCTTACGGCTAACAGCTTACGGCTTAAAGCTTAAAAAAATACCGCTTCGCCCTCCGGCTTCTGACTTCTGACTTCACTGCTCACTGACAAAATCGAGGCCGGCGATGTCTTCATCGAGGGTGACGGTGCGGGTCGGGGCGGCGAAGGTGAAGCGTTTTGCTCCGGCGGTGACGAAATATGTTCCGCCCGCCGCGAGCCCCGCAAACCTGTAATACCCAAAAGGATTGGTCACCGCCCAACGCTCGCCGCCCTCGCCGCCGCCCGCCAGCCGCACAAACGCCCCGCCGATCCCACGCCCATCCGCCCTCAAAACCCGCCCCGAGATCGAAAGATTCTGGATTTAGCTAAGAATCAGTTAAACTCAACTCCAGATTAATGAGTAATTCAACAGTGAGAAATACGGAAGTGCCGACTTTCTTTGGCGATGTTCAATATCGTGGCGAGCGATATCAGGTCAAAAAATCAGGTCCTGTCGAACCCGAGTTATTTTATACACATCCGAATGGCGAACTTTGGCTAGGGGACAGCCTTGAATGGTTGAAAGCGCTTCCCGACGAAAGCGTGGATTTAGTTTTTGCTGATCCGCCTTACAATATCAAGAAAGCCGACTGGGATAAGTTTGAGAGCCAAGAAGAGTATATTAACTTCTCGATGGTTTGGATCGAGCAAGCGGCAAGGATTTTAAAACGTACTGGCACGCTATTCATCTGTGGCTTTTCAGAGATTCTGGCGGACTTGAAACACCCCGCGTCAAAGTACTTTATGTCATGCCGCTGGATCATCTGGCATTATAAAAATAAGGCGAATCTTGGAACCGACTGGGGGCGAAGCCATGAAAGCATAATTCATTTCCGCAAATCTAAGAAATTCACGTTTAACACAGACCTTATCCGAGTTCCGTACGGCGAACATACTTTGAGGTATCCAAGTCACCCACAGGCCGAATCAAGTCAGTACGGGAAGGGAAAGAAGAAAAAGCATGTATGGGAACCTAATCCACTCGGTGCAAAGCCTAAAGATGTCTTGGATATTCCTCAAGATCTTTTCGATATCCCTACGACCTGTAACGGAATGCACGAAAAAACCCCGCATCCAACACAAAAACCTGAAGAGCTATTACGTAAAATCATTCTTGCATCGTCGAATATTGGCGATATTGTTCTCGATCCGTTCTGCGGTTCTGGTACTACGGCCGTGTGTGCGGATCAACTACGACGCAGATGGCTTGCGTGCGATCTTTCTGCCCAATACTTGGAATGGACTGTAAATCGATTAGAATTGGTCGAAGATTGGAGCATCGAGAAGTGGATTGCTTATGACTTTGAAAATCAAAAACGTCGCAACTCAATAAGATGAACTTGAAACAAATAGTAACAGCGGCTACAAACAAGAACAATTTTTCCGATTTAGCCGGTTTCCTGAAATTCTGCAGAGCTTATCTCGATTATATATCTAGTAACCTTCAAGCAACCATTGTTTCTCAGAACGAGACGCACTATCGATTTTACCAGTACGGGGTCGACGGCGGGTTTCAGATTACTAGGCCGATAAACTCTAACCTGATGTACGATTCAATATCCTTCAAGAAAGCATCTGCAGAGTACATGACCATCCTGAAAACCGTTAAGACGATCAGTAAGGACGACTCTGCCGCCCGAAATATTTTAAATAATTCGACCTACACAATTCAGCAATCAATCGGGGCCGCACTTGATGCTTTACCTGCAGGGCTCTCGAATAAGGCACGGAAGCTAAATGGAGACATCTTTGAACATTTCGTTCGGTTGATACTACAGGAAATCGGCATGCCGTGTAGAGCCGGCGTCGTACAGGTGCCGGTAATTGTGGAGAATGAGCCGCAGTTCTATATGAGCTACCAGCATGACTTGATCATTGAGTCAGATGAAGAGGTTAAGCTCATCGGATCAATCAAGACATCTAGTAAAGATCGGATAGACAAGATCTTCATTGATAAGTTTCTTTACAATCAACTTACTGAAAAGGACACGCCACACATTGCCATCTTTTTGAATGATGTTCAAAGAAAAAAGACTCGAAGAGTTAATCAATATGGTGTGAATGCAACCTTTCTTTCAGGGCATTTCAAAGGCTACACGGTCAAGCTCAATCCACTTGACGGAGTTTATTACTGTGACATTAGGCCAAACATGAGAACTGACAACATTCTGAAGGCTCATATTAAAACCTTTGATAATTTACTGATTGAGGATATATGGAAGTTCGTATAGAAGACGCAAATGATGGAGGATTGAAATGGCAAGACTGAATTTTGACTCGAAGAAGATTATGGATCAGGCGGTCAAACAGGGTCACGATGAAATGAAAGCACGATTCAAGCGCGAGATTTTGAAGATTGGGCAGAAACACGGCGAAGTGCCTAGGATTAGCTTTCAACCGAAAGGCAAGTCGTCTTTTGATATGAAGGTCGATTGTGAATCCGCAGAGCTTCGAAAGGAGATCGAGGACTACATAAAGAAGCACGCGAGTTAAATGAATAATCGGCTTTGGTGGGCTTATACTCCGAGCCGGAACCGAAAAAGGGAGAGGCTGTGGCTCTGATTTTGGGTAAGTCGCGAGCTTCTCCCGCTTTTTTTTGTGTAAATTTACCAAAAAGCCCGTAAACATTTGGTTTCGGCGTAGTTTCATCCGGTCAGGACACAAAAACAATCGCGATTGTTACTGTGACACACGCAATTGTTAGTGTGACAGATGCAATTGTTAGTGTGACACACGCGATTGTTAGCGTGACAAACGCAATTGTTAGTGTGACAAACGCAATTGTTAGTGTGACAAATGCAATTGTTAGCGTGACAAACGCGAATGTTAATGTGACAAAGCCCCGCGTTTTTGAAACAAAAGCGATTGTTTCTTTAACACTCTTGACAGTCAGAAAAACTTTGTGCTAAATTTCCGCTCGCTTAACAAAAGCGACTGTGCTTTCTGCACAGAATCCCAAAACAAAGGAGTTTAAAATGCCAGTTCCCAGTCGTGCCTGGTTTCCCGCTTCGCTATCCGAGCGCGCAACTTGGTTTCAGAATTTTGCGACACAATTTGCGATTCTCGCGCCGACGCTCAACTTTGACGCCGGACAAGTCTTGAATGTTCAAAACGACAACGAGACCGTTCAGTGGCTTGCCCAAGTTGACGTCCAAATCAACAACTATGAAAAGCAAATGAACGCATACCGAAAGGAGATGCTTGAAGGGCCAAATTTTGCCCCGAACGTGAATCTTCCACTGCCGCCCGTTTATCCGGTTCCGGGACCGCCTTCTGATCCGGGCATCTTTATTCGGTTAATAGAACTCGTTGACCGAATTCGCGTTGCGGGAAATTACTCAACCGATGACGGCGAGGCGTTAGGAATTATTCCGTCGAAGCCGGCTGCTCTTATCCCGAATGAGCTTCAGCCCGATCCGACACTTACGGCACTTCCGGGTAATGTTATTGAAATTGCTTTCAAGCGCGGAAAGACCGAAGGAATTGATGTTGAGATCGAGGTCGATAATTCTGGCACTTGGGAACACGCAGGCAAGTTCTTCAAATCGCCGGGCGAACTCGTCATCCCGCAAAATACGATAGCTTCCGCTCGTAGCGTTAATCTTCGAGCACGCTATCTGCTCGATAACAAACCGGTCGGACTCTACTCAGAGATCGATATGATCTCGACAATTCCGTAAAGGAAACCAATTGGCACATTCGGCCCGGGCAAACGCTCGGGCTTTTTTTATTCGATGGCGAGTTTCTTGCGGAGGGCGAGTTCGCGGGCGTTCATCTGGCCGGTGTCGGTTTCGTGGTCGTAGCCGCAGAGGTGGAGAAGGCCATGGAGAATGAGCTGTTTTATCTCGAGTTCGAGCGGGAGGCGGGCCTCGGCGGCCTGTCGGGCGGCCTGCTCGGCGGAGATGACGATATCGC
>JALHMV010000034.1 GCA_022843855.1 Patescibacteria group bacterium | reverse complement strand
CCCTTACGATCAGCGTATTTAATTTGGGTGCCGACAGAAGCCTTTGCGTCGGGATAGACTTCGACCGTTCGGCCGTTTTCACGCATCGTTCTTGCCCAGTCGCGAGCGAGCGCAGCGGTTTCGGGTAGTACGGCAACAAAGACTTCGCCTTCACGAATGAACTCTTGGATAGAATCGACAATCCGGTCAACGCCGAACGAGATCCCGACAGCCGGAATTTTCTTACCGACAAGATCTTCGACAAGGTTATCGTACCGACCGCCAGCAACTACCGACCCGCTATACTCTTCTTCCTCGAGAAACGTTCCTTCAAAAATCGGACCGGTGTAGTAGTCGAGACCGCGGACCATACTTGGCTCGTAAACCACTTCAACACCGAGTGAAGCACCGTAGGCGAGCAGCACGCGCAAGTCGGTCAAGAGTTCGGAGCCAACCAAACGCTCGACATCGTCGAGACTCGTTTGATCCGCGAGGAAAATCGCTTGGATTTGCTTGAGCTGGTTCGGTGTTACGCCGGCCTCCAGAAGTTGGTCGGCCAACTCCTTCGGGGTAATCTTTAGCTTCTTGTCGATAATTTGCAGCACTCGTTTCGTCTTATCGCCCGGAATCTTGATCTCGTTTAATACCGCACTAACTACTCGACGATCGTTTAGCTGTAGACGAAAAGCACCGAGCGCCTCTTGGGCAGCCGCAACGATCTCTAAAATCTCTTTTTCGGCGTCAACTGACTCCACCCCAACAATATCAACGTCAGCCTGCGTAAATTGGCGATAGCGACCTTTCTGAGGCTTTTCCGCCCGCCAGACCGGACCGATCTCGTAGCGCTTAAACGGCAGGTTAAGACTACCCAGATTGCCAGCCACGTATCGAGCAAAGGGCACAGTCAGATCGTAACGCAAGCCAATTAGCCGCTTGCCGTTATCTTCAAAGAGATAGAGTTGCTTCTGGGCTTCTTCGCCGAAGTTACCGATCAGCAACTCCTGCTTCTCGAGCGCTGGTGTTTCGAGATTGCTAAAACCAAACGACTCAAAAATCTCACGAAGTCTGGCGACAACTTCGTACTTGGCTGAGTCAGCTAAGTCCCGAAAACCGCCGAGCGGCAAGAGCGTTTCTTTTTGCATCGTATCTGTATTTTACCGCGAAGCACGCGAAACCTGTAGAGCTAGATAGTTTGCTTAACCGAAAGCGGTAAATCGGAGTCAGCCGCCACACCGCTCACCATCCGACACGATCGTCGACTCTCGTAGTAGCGAACGACAGCGTACTTATCGTCAAAGTTCTGCTCTCCTAAACAGGGTGATTGTTGCCACATCGTCTCGCGCATGGCCGGAGACGTCGGCGATGCGTCGACTGTGTGAGGCTCGGCTAAAGATCGATCAGCCAACCGGCTCCGAAGATACAACAAGAATGAAACGGGCAACGCGCTCAGAAACTTTTGGCGAGACTCAGGGATCGCCGAAAGAGATCGTGCAGTTCGCTCGTCAAGAACCGGCTCAAGGAAAACGAGACCCAAGAAGGTGTGGCGCTGGGCTTCGACTACCTTTGACTGAACGGCCTTCTCTGCCAGCGCCACCACTACGTACCCGTGATGGCCAGCTCGTTCGGCGGTCAGGTTCCACTCGGCACGATCGCTCTGGGTCAACAGGGTTCGGCCATCACTTCGGTAACGACACGCCGGCAGCACCCCAGCAACCGAACCGATCAAGACCGACGTTGTTTGACTCTGGTAGCGTATTATTCGCTGCTCACCGAGCGCCGAAAGCGGTCTAGCTTCAACCAAATCAGCCTCAACTGGAAGCGGCGGATCGACAAACTGAAGGAGGAGGTTGATAGAGCTGTCGTCGTCAAGTTTGCTGACATAGAGAGCGGCTAGCAACTGGCGCAATCGAAGCTCGGCACCAACCAAGCGCACCACTCGCCAGCGCTTGATAAGTACACCAAGCGGCTCGCAAAAAAGCAGTAAACGGCGGTGTGGTTGCTGAAGCTGTGAGGTTACGATCACGATCAGGACAACCAGCAAGGCCATCGGCATCAGCCAGAAAATTATCCCCTCCATTTGACTCCAGTATAACGCCTACTTGGCCACAGGAGTGAGTAGCAACAAGCGATCGTCGTCTGGTTGCGGATCAGCACGACCGTCACGATTGCTCGTAGTCACGTAGAACGAACCGTCCCCACGACTAAGCACCGCCCGTAAACGACCGTAGGTGCCATCAATCAGCGTCTCGTGCGAGACAACTGTACCATCAACAATCTCTATCTTTTGTAGCTTCTTACTTCGAAGTCCTGCAAAAACGGCAGTATTGCGAAAATCCCAGTTCTTTAGACCAAGGAAGTCGATACCAGACGGCGCCCAGGTTTCGTCACCGCTGCCTAAGAGCGGTGCCGTAAATCCTGTGTGATCAAGGGCACCCTTCCTGGCTGTCGGCCAGCCGTAATTGGCCCCAGGCGTGATCGCGTTCACTTCGTCGTTGGCGGTTTCACCGTGTTCGGTCGTGAAGAGTTCCTCCGTCAAGCTGTGCCACGCAAGTCCCTGCGGGTTACGATGTCCGAGCGTGTAGACCAGTGAGCCCGGGGTTGGGTTATCGGTGGGGACAGAACCGTCGTCGTTCATCCGTAAAATTTTGCCTTCAAGTTGACTCGGCTGCTGGGCAAGGGCTGGTCGAGCAGCGTCACCAGTTAGAACGTAAAGCTTCTCGTCAGGACCGAAACGCAGACGTCCGCCGTTATGAATCTGCCCACCAGCGAGGTTGTCCAAAATCACCCTATCCTCCACCAACGTTTGGTTGGTGTAGGTATAGCGAACGACCTTATTTTTCAGTTCACCGCCCGTTCGATAGGTGAAGTAGAGATAGACGTAGCTATTCTGCCCAAAATCAGGATGGAGAGCAATGCCGGTTAGGCCAGACTCCGAGACGGTTGCCACAGGGATGGCTGCTACTGTCGTCACTGCTTCTCCGTCAAAACGCTTCACCGCCCCCGTCCGCTCGGTGATCAGTAAGCTCGTATCAGGCAAGATCGCCAAATCCCAGGGGATCTCGAGCTTGGTGGCCAATACTTCGATCTTCCAGCTATAGCTGCGCTCTTTGTACAAATCACTGTCAGGATTGGCTAACCGACTCAGATCGCTTGCTTGTCGGATGGTTGGCGTCAGCTGGCTACCAGCCACCAACAGAATTAGTACAATAACCACCCACACAAACGGCGGAACTTGTTTCATTGCAGTAAGTATACACGGAGGTCTCGCATAAAGAAGGAGCGGCCCCTTTCGGGGCCGCGAGTGAGATCTTGGAGGCAGCGTTCTTTAGTCGACCGGGATTGCCGATGTTTTGCGGTACGGCTCCCGCCGAGCAGCAAAGGGGCGAAACGCTTCGATACGTGCCGTATCCACTTCCCGTTCAAAGGAACGGTAGCCCGCCAACTCAAAGCCGTGAAGAAAAGCGAGTTTGCCCATCTCCAGGATTTGATCGGTAGTCATGCCACCACCGACCGTATAGGCTTGGTAGTCCCCTTCGTTTAGCATTCCTTCCGCCGCCAGGATCATTGTTTCAGCCATACACGCGTATGCGTGGCCGTGGCCAAAGCCAAAGTTGAGTCCCAGGTCCGGTAGTCCGGGAACCTTGACGACCCCACCTTCGATCACCAGGACGTTGGGACATTCCTTGGCAACCCGAACCGAGACATCTCGAGGACGGGCGACGTCGATAACGATCGTGCCGTCGGACAGATCTTCCGGCATCACAACCGCCGAATCAGCGCTCGTTACCGAGATGACAACGTGGGCCTGCCTGAGAAAGGAAGGAGTCGTTACCACGCTGTACGAACAGCCTGAGCTGGATAGTCCCACTCTTCGCGCGACGTCATAGCCACGTTCGATGTCTCGGACAACCAGGATGACCTCGCCGAACTCAACCTTCAAAAGGTCGATGCAGGCTTGGCCGATCTCGCCGGTAGCACCGACGACTGCCAGGGTTCGTTCTGAGCGAGTCAGGTGACTAAACAGCTCATCGCTGAGTCGCTTAGCTGCCTGAATTGCCATCGCAACAGTCAGCGAGTTACCGGTTGTAACCGGAATTGGGCTGTTCTCGTTGATGGTGACGCCCTTATCTCCGACACACGCGAGAAGCGCCCCCAATCCGGCAACTCGGGCTCCCTCCGCACGAGCCACGCGGATCGCCTGAAGAATCCGTCGATTGACGAAAGCCACCGGCAAACGCTTAATCATTCGAGCGGTCAACGGCACTCCGACGAACATGCCGTCGATGCCCTGATTCGTTTCTCTAGTTCGGAGAGTGCGAATCTCGCTGGCTCGACCAACGACAGTGGGCCGCTTCATCAGAAGAAGCGCCTCGATCAGGAGTGGTGGCAACCCTCTCAGATAGGGGTAGTGAGCGAAGAGATCCTCCACTTGAAGTGGGTGGACGAGAAACGCGAAGCGTGATGACATTGTTTTGCCTCCAAGTTGTCGTGGTACGAAACCGCGATTGAGCACATTGTACGCCGAGCTGAGGCAGATGTCAGTAGATTTACCGTTTGTTTTTGATCAAAAACCTCGACTCTTCAGGTTCGTTTCGGTAAAATGTCTTCGTTGGTGTCACTGGTCCCGTGTTGCGGCCAAGGATATCTGGTGGTTCGCCGCTCGAACGAAGTGAGAGCGGTTGAAGCGAGCGGAACGCTCGCGGAAAATCCAGAAGATCACGGCCCAGGGCCGATTGCACATTATCGCTAGTTAAGAGGGTCCCGTCGTCTAGTGGCCTAGGATATCTGGTTCTCATCCAGAAGATCACGGGTTCGAATCCCGTCGGGACCGC
>JALHMV010000033.1 GCA_022843855.1 Patescibacteria group bacterium | reverse complement strand
CTCATCGGTTCGCAAACTGCCGAGGACGGCTCGTCTCACACGATCCGGGTCGCTGATCTTGCGCGGGCATCGGGTATTCGTCATCATGAGATTGTGACGCGTCTCGGTGCGGCATCGCCGCGCCGGTACGTTAACGACTAAATGAGCAGGAGGGGAATGGCCGACCAGACTACACAGAAAGAAGATAAGACGCAGACTACCGCGAGTTCGGCGGCAACTGATGCTCGAGTGAACGGTCCAGAGACGACAACGACCAACGATACCGCTCTGGCGATTAACCAACCGATCGCTCCGGCTGACGATCAGAAGGTCGATACCGAGGATTCAAAGCGGGAGGATATCGAAGACTCACTGATTCAGACTCCAGGTGCTGCCACCCCGGTTGTTGTCAGCGACGCTGATGTTGCGGCGGTTGAAAAAGAAAACGATCCGCATGCTTCTCTCGCTGAGCAAATTGAAGTGTTAACAGGGGAAGTTCAGGCGCTTCGTTCCAAGATTGAGCGCTTAACAAGCGGTGTAGTTCAGACGCCACCCGCCCCACCGATTAGTCCGAGTAATAGCTCTCAAGCCAAATCATCTTCACCGTCACCGGCTCCCAAGAGCGCTTCCGATGATCAGCCGCCGCCGGTGGCCGAAAAATCGGTCCCTCTTTCAACGCACCCATCGGTGGCTCTAAGCGCCTCGCCGTCGAAATCTTCACTGAACGTGCCCCCACCTCCGGCCACAGCTCCAGTAAATGACATTTACGCAAAGATACTCAATCCTCCAGAGGAGGGTAGGGCCAAACACAAAGATCTGAACGACGATGCGACGCTGAGCGAGGAGAGTAGCGGAATCGGGACGATCGGCGAAGTTTTGATTATCTTTGGCTTTGTTGCCCTTCTTCTACTCGCTGCCTCCCCGTTTGTAAGGGCGAATATCGGTACGAATTGGGATGCACTGAAGTCGATCGGTTGGCCGACAGCCACGATTAGCCTTGGCCTTGGATCGTTACTCTTCCTCTTTAACCGGGGACGAGTACTGCTAAAGGTCTTCGGCTTCCTCCTATTGTTTGTCGCGGGACTGATGACGGCCGCTGTCTTTGACTACGGCTCAACGCTGGGGCCGCTCTCCGGTCTGCTTGATCCGATTGCTTCCTTCTATAGGTAGTCTCGGTTAGAATACAACTAAATGGTTACTCCTGATCAAATGCCGGAGTTTGTTGCGTGGGCGAAACGTCGCGGTGTTATCTGGCCGTCCTCAGAGATCTATGGCGGTCTGTCAAACTCCTACGACTACGGCCCCGTCGGTGTGGAGATGAAGAACCGCCTCAAGGCGCATTGGTGGCGGACAATGGTTCACGCGCGGGAAGACATTGTCGGTCTTGATTCTCCGATTATCCTCAACCCTCAGGTTTGGGAGGCGGCTGGCCATACTGAGAACTTTACCGACCCGCTGGTAGAAGATCTCGTTACTCACAAACGCTACCGTGCCGATCATCTTGATGATCCGACCGTTAGCCCGGATGGCAACCCTGTCAGCGAGCCGAAAAACTTCAATCTTATGTTCAAGACGTTTATCGGTCCAGTTGAAGAGGAAGCGGCGACCGCCTTTTTGCGACCCGAAACGTGCCAGGGGATCTTCATTAACTTTAAGCAAGTCTTAGAGACGAGTCGGCAAAAAATCCCATTTGGGATCGCTCAAATCGGTAAGAGCTTCCGCAACGAGATTACCCCCGGTAACTTCACCTATCGAACGCGTGAGTTTGAGCAAATGGAGATGGAGTTTTTTGTCCGTGAGGAAGAAGCCAACAAATGGTTCGACTACTGGGTCGAAGCCCGGCTGCAATGGTACGTCGATTTGGGCGTCAAGAAGGAGAACTTGCGTCTCTTCAAGCATCCAAAAGCTGACCTCGCGCACTATTCAAAAGGCACGACCGACATCGAGTACCGATATCCGTGGGGCTGGGGCGAGCTTGAGGGTATCGCCAACCGGGGCGATTTTGATCTTACCCAACACCAAAAGTTTTCTGGTAAGGACATGTCAGTGTTCGACGACGAGACAAAAGAAAAGTTTATTCCTTGGGTGATTGAACCAGCCGCTGGTCTTGATCGAGCGCTCCTCGTTCTTCTCCTTGATGCGTGGCAATTCGACGAAAAAGGGCGCAAAGGTGAAGGCGAAGCAGAGACGACCCTGATGGTAAATGCAGCTGTGGCCGCCTACGACTGCGCGGTCTTACCACTGATGAAAAAAGAACCGCTCCAGAAGATGGCTCACGATCTGGTTGCGAAACTGCGAGCCGAGGGTAAGAGTGTCTTCTACGACGAAACTGGCTCGATCGGCCGCCGCTATCGTAGAAATGACGAAATAGGAACGCCGCGATGTTATACAGTAGACTTTCAGTCCCTGGAGGACGGAACCGTAACAGAACGCGATCGAGATTCGATGCAGCAGAGGCGAGTTACAATTTAAGATCGACAGGATGATTTCGACGAAGTGTGGCGGAGAGATGCCGCGAAGCGGATAGATCGGCACGCCCGTCTGTTACACCGTTGATTGCGAGTTTCTCGATGATGGAAGAGTTGTTGCAAGAGATCGGGATTCAACGGAACAGGCACGTATTGTCTTTCGATACGGACTAGAGATGAGCAACCGAGAGGCGCAGCTGAGGATTTCGAGTCGGTTGAAGGGGAGACGAAGGGCACGGTGACCGCTCGTCATCGTGACACTATGAAACAAGAGCGAGTTGCGCTCTAGGCGTATACTAAGAGTATGAACTTTCTCAAACGCATTACGGCGCTCGCGATCGCGGTTTTGATGGTGATCTTTTTGAATAACGTTATGGCTCAAGCCTTCCCGTCAGATTCTAGTCAAGCGACCTACGAAAAGGTCTACGAGGAGTGCCGTCAGTTCCAGCCGGAATACGGCAATCCAGCCGAAGGTCAGTCCGCGCCCATCGTAAAAGGTGATCAGGACAAATACGATGAGTGCTATAAGGAAAAATCAAAAACCGTTCAGGATCAGCAAGCCATCCGCTATCAGCAAGGACTTATTCGTGCGTTTGTCGTTATGCTCTTGGCTGTTGGCGCGGCTGCGTGGTTGTTCCGTCGGTATCCGTACCTTAGTGGCGGCCTGATCGGCGGCGGTATTCTGTTCTTGATTATCTATCCGTTAATGCAAATGAGCGGTTTTGGCGGCTGGGGATACGACGCCGGTACAAGTTCGGCGGTCCAACAGCAATTGCAGCTCACAAAGTTAATCATGGCAACAATCGGCTTTGTCGGTTTGGTTGCCGCTGATATATTCTTCTTCGAGAAAGAACCTAAAGAACCAACTACAACTGCCTAGAGGCGACTAATTTTCGCCGCAAGCGCAAAGTCCGCTTGCGATAAACCACCAATGGCGTGCGTCCACAGGAGTATCCGCACGAATCCCCAGCCGAGTTCGATATTAGGGTGGTGGCCTTCGGTTTCAGCGATCTGGCCGACCTTGTTTACAAAATCCAGCGCCGATTGAAAATCGGGGAACTTGAACGTCCGCTCGAGACGTTTATAACTCTTTACTTCCCACCCAGGTGCCTCTTGGTCGAGTTGAGCTTGGAACGCTTCGAGCTCTTTTTCTTTAAGCGGCGGGACGCCGCCCTCGCATGGAATGCATTTTTGTTTGGCGAGCTCCATTGAGCCCACTATATATGACAAGACCCGAGCGCGGTATGGATGCGTCCGGGTCTATCGGTTGGGTTAGGGGAATGAGATGAGCAGTTGAAGCGCGGGTCGCTTCTGCACATGCAAGCGGGCAAGATTCCGCTCAGCGTCGCTTCCCAGTGAGCGAAACTGCTCGTGCGCCGTTGCATGGGCGTGCATATACGGACCTTCGCCCATCTCATGATGCATCCCTTCCAAAGTGTCGATTAAAGAACGTAGAGTCTCGGACATATTTTCTTGAGTGGGCAACGCTGACCGCCTCCGTATCGACAATTTTGCTGGTTTCCCTCGGATTGATCAAGGGCTAGTAGCCTTTTTTGCGCGGGGCTTGATAGCGACGAAGCAGCACGAAGGAGTTATCTAGCTCCGTGTTCATACGAAACTTGACAAGATTTCGTAATGTACATAGTGTAAATCCCAGCACGTGGAAAAAAGTGGAATGAAGTGGGGGAATGTGGCGAAGTGCTCGTTTCTCACAGGAGGAGGCTTCATCGAACCTAATCTACGGATGCAATCAATGACACAAATAAATGCTTATAGCTCGAATCAAAACAATTTAAGCGTTACCACAATAAACAATTATGTTAATCGGGGAATACACTCACAATCTGGACGCCAAGGGTCGCATTTCGGTGCCGGCCAAGTTCCGATCCGAGTTAGGGTCATCGGCGGTTCTTACCCGCGGACTCGACAAGTGTTTATTTCTGTATCCAAAAGCCGAATGGGATCAGATGGCCGCTAAGCTCGCCAGTTTGCCAATTTCTAGTTCTGCGTCGCGCTCATTCTCGCGAATGATGCTTGCTGGCGCGATGGAAGTAGAAATTGATAAGCAGGGGAGGGCGCTTTTGCCGGGGTACTTGCGTGAATTCGCTGGTATCAGTGGGCAAGTAGTAGTAACAGGAGCGTATAACCGTGCTGAAATTTGGGATAAGGGAGTATGGGCAGCCTACAGTAACGACGCGGCCGCGGATAACGAGGCCAACGCTGAAAAGCTGGCTGACTGGCAATTCTGATGAAGCGCGCCATTCTCACATCCCACACCAACTTTTTGATGACCAGTGGCGGGGGAGCTAGTAAGTCGGTTCCTTTCTCGTCGGGTTTTGTTTTTTATAAACAAGGTGACGCGTAGGCTTCGGCCGTAA
>JALHMV010000032.1 GCA_022843855.1 Patescibacteria group bacterium | reverse complement strand
GAAGCCGGAGCGACGTAGCCCTTGACGTTTGCAAAGACGAACTTTCGCAGATCCTCGACGTGGAATTCCTTGTGCAAGTGCTTATCGAGGAACGTCCTGACGTGCATCGCGATAGCTTCACTGACGCGGGTTATGTTTTCGGTCTGCTCGTTCATCTCAGTTCATCCTCGAAGCTGCCGGACGTATTGCCGGAACAACTTCTTGATCTCAAACGGCTCGTCCAGCCCTTTGCAAAGCCCCGCTGCGTGTTCAGCGGCCTCGGACAGCGAATCGTGCTGATGCCCGTCCTCGACCCATTTATGAGCTAGTTCCTGCACGATCGCGTCACGCTGCTGGAGCGACATCGCGAGTGCCGGAAAGTGCGTGAGAATGTTTGTCGTGGTTGTCTGGTTCATTGCTTCTACCCTCTACGAGACCCGGACTGATTTGCTCTGATAGTCGATCTCGATTTCGTTTATGGCGATCTGCTGGTGATCGTCTACGCTCAGCTCCAGCGAAACTTCGTCTTTGAAGTCGTTGAAGTTGAAGGTCATTCGCTCTTCTCCGATCTCGTCACCGTTTTCGTTGTACAAAACCACGTCAAACGAGCCTTGAATGTCGGTCACAACCCAATCGATACTCTTCACGCCCCACTCGCGGGTCTCGAGTTCAACTTCCCAATCGACAGTGAAAGCCACGTTTTCAAGGTCGTAGTTCGAGCCGGCCTGTAACCCTTTCAATCGCCCGATTTCGTGGCCGAGATTGAGGATGTCGATAGATGATGATTCGATCTGTGTTTTGAATTTCATTTCGCCCTCCTCGCGATTCTGTACGCTCTCTCAAGCGATGCCTTGTCACAGTTGCCATTCGCGGCCTCAAGAGCCTTACGGCGTTGCTCAGCGGTCAAGGTCTGCCATATCTGCGGACGCAGTCGGCGTAATTCAGGAATGATCCGGTGTTCGCTCATCTCGCACCTCCCTGATACACGCCGACGAGGTACATCCCGAACACTACGCCGCCGACGAAACACGCAAGGCAGGTCGCCTTAAAACTCTCTTTGGCAGCGGCGAAGTAATCGACCGGCTGTTCGGAGTTATCGTTCGCTAGGTCGCGGTATACAGGACGGAGTTCGCGAGCGTATTCGGTGAACGATAGGTCAGTGAGTCCGTCGGCCTTGTCATCCAAATACTGCAATCGCAGTGCTAATTTTTCTTTGTCGGTCTGACTTAAAGCAGAAGTGCTTCGGTCGTGCGGTGTATCTAAAACTATCCAACTCATATTGCCCCCCTAATGGCGTAAAAGTTATTGCGGACAAGGTGTTATTCGGAACATCGTCCACCACCCCTCACCCCGTCCGCGGTTATTAACCGGAGTGGTGAATTCTTGCTTCCTTCGCGGCAAGCAGATGCTTCGCACTTAGCGGTCGCATCGTGATCTTCGTGGTCGGCATTTCCGGCGGTCGCGACATCTCGGCTATCAATCGCCGGACTTGTACCGTCGAAACCTTTTCCCGCTTCCCTGATTGCTTTCTCGGAAGCTGATTGACGCGCCGCGTACATTCGTCGAGCGTGTCGCCGGTCGCGGCTCGTACTGCCTTGATCGCCTGTCGTCTGGATGTGAATGCGGTCGTCATAAGTGTTTTTCAAAAAGAGGCGGCCTTAACGGGTCGGTCAAAAACCGCCTCTCGCTTTGGTGTCTGCCACGTTTCGCAGACCTGTGTTGCCTTTCGGCAATTCAAAAATCGTGTTTTGCACCGTCTTTCTTTCCTGTCGCTGGTGTGCGGTTGCTCTCGACAATTAGAAGAGTAAATCAGCGATTTACTTTTGTCAAGTAGAAATCACTCGCGGAGTGACTTTCTTTGTAAAAAATTTACGGCCGATCAGCCGTAACAGATTTTGAGCAGTTGCAAGCACTTCGTCTCGCTCACTCTCTAACTCATCGACCCGAATTGCTAAGGCCATCATCGCTCGATCTCGCCCCATACACCCTCTACACGTTAGCGGCGGAATGATAGATTTCTTCATAGTTGGTAAACCTCGTAAATTCTCTTTGAAAGTTCAATTTAATTGTGCGGCACGGCCCATTTCGATGTTTGGCGATTATCAACTCACAGTCAGTAGGTGAGGCGTTTTCATGATCGTAGTAACTGGCCCTGTACAAAAACGCGACCATATCCGCTTCGCTTTCGATATCTCCCGAATCGCGCAGGTCTGATAGCATTGGACGCTTATCCTCCCTGCTCTCACAGCTACGAGAAAGAGAGGCGAGCGTAATCACCGGAACCTTTAAGTCTTTTGCCAGTGTCTTTAACTCGCGGGCTATGGCCGATACTTCTTGTTGCCGATTTTCCGTTTTGCGGTTGGCCGACATCCGCTGAAGGTAGTCAATCACCACAAAATCTAACCGGCCGTACCGATGCCGAACTCCGGCTAGTTTGGCCGACATCTGGTTGGCGGTTAAGGTACTTGTATCATCAACGTGGATGCGAAAATCCATGAATTCTCGTCCGCTTGTTTCAATGCGAAACATTTCCGATTCGTTGACGGCCCCGCTTCGGATTTTGTCTTGTTCGACACATGCTTTAGCGGAAATGAATCTGTCCCCTAGTTGCTCCTTCGACATCTCATGCGAAAAAATCACTCCGACCCTTTCTGGATTGTTTTTGCAAATATCCGTGGCGAGTTGTCCTGCGAACATTGTTTTTCCCATGCCAGGACGCCCCCCAAGAATTATCAAGTCGGTCGGCTGTAACCCTCCGGTCAGGTGGTCAATAGCCGTAAATCCCGTCATAACACCGGTCGCCCGGATCTCGTTATTCCGAAGCTGCCTAACCCGTTCTATTCGAGCATGAATCACTTCCCCTAAATGAACGGTTGTCTGCTTTTCCGTCTGGGTACAGACCTCGTTGATGCCCGCCTGAGCGTTTTTCAACACTTCATCGTAGTCGTCCGTGCCGCTCATCGCGGATGAGGTTATTGCCCCGGCGACCCGGATCAAATCCCTCATTTGGCGGGTTTTAAGTATGATTGCCACATACTCGCTTATATCTGCCGACATCGGTATGCCGAAGGTTAAGTTTGTGATCGTGGTTCCGCTAAGCCCTGCATTTACTCCGTCGCGTTTTAAAATTTCCACGATCATGATCGGGTCGATCGGTTTACGCATCTCGTAAAGTTCGATCATTGCGGCAAAGACGTTTCGATGTAGCGGGGTATAAAAATCCCCCGGCGTCAATTCTTCTGCCGCCTGAGCCATCGCTTGGTTTGTAATGAGAATAGACCCGAGAACCGCTTTTTCGGCCTCAGCATTGGACGGCATTGATTTTTCAGCGAACGGATCTGTCATGCTGCTATTTTCTCCACATGTCGGCACACGGAACGTGATTCGTCCAGAGCGTTGCCATGCTCGTCGCATAGACGGCAGTTATCGATTGCCTTTTTCCACGCAGGTGTTGTTTTTGCAGACCCATTTACCGACGGTGGGTTCATTTGCAAACGTTTTAAGACGCCTTCAGGGGTGAAAAATTGCACCTCAGTCCCGACCCGCACCCTCTCTGCTTGAGCAGCGTCAATCAATGACAGAACGGTACGGTTCTCGCGGATTGCCTTTGCGCACACATCTGCCCATTTACGTTGGTTCGGTAAGGACTTGCCATCCCTTGCTCCAATGATCGGAGCAAGGGCGTCTAACCAATCATTGGTTTCGATAGGGAGAAGGGGCGACGACCTTGCCCTGCCCCCTTGGGGGTAAGGGGGTTTAGAATCTTCGTAAGAAGATTCTAATAGACCGGAGTTAGGAATAAGGAAAGTTGGGCTTTGTTCGTCTTTTGTTTGAACAGAATTCAACGCCTGTTCAGGGGTTATCTCCTTTTGTTCCCGCCGTTTACGACCGCTGATTTTTCCGGCATCGGATTTTTTTCTACGAAACTCTTTTTGCTTTTTAATTTCTTTCCGCAGTCTTGGATGAAAAAATACATCCTTTTTTTCGTCCAATTCAAAGCATCGCCGCAATCTCTTTTCCCACGACCCTTGAAAGATATCGAGAGGCATCCGGCATGTCGCTGCCAGCTCTTCGATATCATTTGGAAGATCCTCTTCGATCCAACAGGCGCAAATTAACAACCAGTACGCCCCGACCTCCGTCGTAGACATCACTTGAACGTTCCTGTCGGACAGAAACTCCTTTGCGTAGAACTGGAATGCAGGTAATTTATTCGACATCGGTTACTCAACTGCGATCTCATTCTTGTTAAGGCCGTATTCGGCGCAAAGGCGATCGAGTATGCTTTCCGGCATGTCGTTCTTGCCTGTCTTGTACATTGACCAGCGCTGCTTCGATAGATTCAGCCTGTGGGCGATCCTTGCACCCTTATGTAGTCGGTTTAACGCGGCCAATTTATCCAAATTAACCCGATAGCTTCTTTCTCTCATCACGGAGATTATATTGAGTATGTTTATTAAAAGTCAATCGCCGATTGTCCTTAAAAACACTCCTAACGTTACTCAGGGCAATTTACACTATTGTTTTATGTCTTTTGGGGATTATCTCGCAGGTAAGATGCGGGATTTAGGCGTAAGAGCCGCTGATCTGGCGAAACGGGCTGGAACTTCTAAACAGAACATTGGCCGAATCGTGAATAATACGCCTCACCCGTTGACAGGCGCGCCGCCAAAAGTTTCAGTCGAGATGGTGGACCGTCTCTCTAAAGCTCTTGGCATTAACGGTGATGAGGCTCGTTTAGCGGCCGGATACGCGCCAAAAACAGAAACGCCGACGTTCAACCTTGCCGAATCCGCACGGATCGCCTTGCTCGATCAGAACCTTAGCCCTGAAGATCAGGCTGAGATCATCGAGGAAATGACGATAGCGTACAACGTCATAATGGAACGTCGCCGATTGCGGCGGGAACGACAGCAGTAAAAACACTTAACTCTAACCACGGCAGGCTGGAAATGTTCCGGCGGTCCCGATTTTGAAAATGCAGCACCTTCTACGCGGCCTCGAACGGCACGGCATAGGCCACCGTGCATTAGGCGAAAACGACTTCTACCGCATCTGCGAGGAACTCGATATTGAGATCTGGTGGAGCAATAAACGCTTCCCGCTGTTTTTCTCAGTGCCGGACGATGATCTGCGTATCATCATCCTTCCAAAGCGGC
>JALHMV010000031.1 GCA_022843855.1 Patescibacteria group bacterium | reverse complement strand
ATTTTCGAGCTCTGGGGCACCAAGGACGGCCGGACAGCTAGTGTTACTGATCCCGTAATTACCAACGTCATTCCCGCACCGCCTGAAGTGCGCGTTGAGACCGACACGCTCTTTCGCGGTGAAGTAAAGCAGATCGAAAAGCCTCATGACGGCGCGACCGCGGTGGCGTACTACACTGTAATGAAAGACGGCAAGGTCCTGCACAAGCAAACATTTAAGTCCGTCTACAAACCGTGGGCCGCCCGCTTTTTAGTCGGCACTAAAGAACCGCCCGCTCCGCCACCCGCGCCGTAGGTATTCAGAGAAATAAGTCGCTGTAGGTGGGTTGGTGGCGACGCAGCATAGCCGAAGGAGCTAATTATGATTCTCCGCTTTTAACGGATAGATTATTGACTTTTAACCTGTTACCTGCTAAGCTAGCAACACGGTTTCGTACCCGCCCAACTAGGGCAACAAGTAGGTGAATGATTGAACCAAGACTATCGGACGCTTCAGGCGTTCTTCCACGACCATATCGAACATACCGGTCGGTGGTTGAACTGGCCGGAACGTGAAGTTCTCAACCGTTACTTCCTCCTCGCGGGGAAGAAGCGGTCGCATGTGCCGCAAAGCACCCAGGTAATTCTTGAAGATGTTGCGAGCCTTCTCTTCGACCGAGGAGGGAGCAAGCACTTTCCAACCAAGGATCACGCCTACCGAGCGGCGGAACGCGGACTAAGCGAGGGTAAGGCAAAGCTAGTGAAGCGTCGAGAGCTGTTGGAGGCAGACCGAGGTATCGGCCTACAAGCTCCCAATTCTTTGGCTCTAGCCGACATTGACCTTCACCTGATTGAAGCGCTCAGACCGGTGTTCCGCACCGTCAACGGCGTTGCTGAAGCGACTGACGAAGCGATTCTGGCTCTGCCAAATATCGATCGAAAGAAGCTCGGCCAGATCAGGGCAAAAATCAAGCATCGTTCGCCGATCGTTCGAAGGAAGCAAGAGGCGGCCCTCGTCGGCCAACTATCGCTTTTCTGACCTGGCTAGTGATCGAACAAGGCCGCCACGCATACGAGATGCGTGCGGCCTTTTCTTTACCCGTTAAATTGCTAAGCTAGCACCATGGATTCTTCAATTTTTAAGGCCTATGACATCCGGGGTATTTATCCCGACCAAATCTCAGCCGCCGATTTTAAGCGCATTGCCCAGGCCTACGCTGCATTTGTGAAGCCAAAAGTTGTTGCCGTCGGCCGAGACGTCCGGACATCCGGGCCAGAGCTGCAAAAAGCTGTGATAGATGGCCTCCTTGAAGCCGGTGTTCATGTTATCGATATCGGTCCCGTCCCAACAGACGGCCTCTACTTTGCCGTTGGTTTCTACAACTACGACGGTGGGATTCAGGTTTCCGCTTCGCACAACCCGGCCGAGTACAACGGCCTCAAAATGATTCGGGCTGGCTGTGAAGCGATCTCCGGCGACACCGGTATTCAAGAGATTCGGCAGATCGCCGAGAGCGATAACGATCTAACGGCGGAATCTCCGGGCCAGCTCCAAGCCAAAGATATCACCGAGGACTACCTCGATCTCTTAGCTGGCCTGGCCCAGTTCGAGGCGATCCCCAGTCTCAAAGTGGTCGCTAACAATAATTTCGGCCTGACTGGGCCGCTCGCCGAGAAGCTCCTGAAGCGGGTCGGTATGAGTGAGGCAATCACTCTAGTTAAAATCAACTTTGAACCTGACGGAACGTTTCCCAAAGGCCGACCAGATCCGCTTTTGTCCGAAAACCGGGCCGAGACAATCGCCGCGGTCAAGGAAAACAAAGCTGACCTAGCGGTAGCCTGGGACGCCGACGGCGATCGCTGTTTCTTTGCGGATGAGAACGGGGATTTTATCGAAGGCGGTCACTTAACCGCTTTTTTAGCCGAACAACTTCTCAAAGCCCAGCCTGGCAGTAAGATTCTCTACGATCCGCGACACATCTGGGCCGTCGAAGAAACGGTTGCCGCAGCCGGTGGGACGGCGCTCATCACCAAAGCCGGCCACGCGTTTATCAAAAATCGGATGAAGGAAGAGGACGCACTTTTTGCCGGCGAGACGAGCGGACACTACTACTTCCGTGACTTCTTTTACGCCGACAACGGGATTATTCCGTTTGTCGTCATGCTTAATATCTTGGCCGCTAACCCGGGCAAGACGCTGAGCGAGTTGGCGGCTTCGTTGCGGGCCAAATATTTTGTTGTCGATCAAGTTAACTTCACCGTCAAAGATGTCGCCACTGTCTTAAAAGAGATCGAAGCCAAATACGCCAATGGGAAGATCGACCGAACTGATGGATTGTCGGTTAATTTTGACGATTGGCGATTTAACCTGCGCGGCAGTAATACCGAGCCGCTTATTCGTTTGAACGTTGAGGCGCGCTCTCAGGCGGTCTGTAGCAACAGGCTGGCTGAGCTTTCCGCGGCGATTAAAGAAATCGGTTAAAGCCCGAGCGCCTTTTTGGCGCGGCTGATGGTTTCACCGGCAATTGGTCGGGCTTTTTTCGCACCGTCTTCGGCGATTCTTTGGAGAGTTATCTCATCTTCAAGGAGGCTGCGGTAGGTTTTCTGAATCGGTGCCAGGAAGGCGCTAATATCCTCGATCAGCTGCTCCTTAAGCTCGCTATAGCGCAGTGTCCCTTTTTGAAACTGTCCCTCAAAATGCCGAACCATCTCTGAGTCGCTAAAGTTCTCAAGAAGTAAAAATAGATTGGCGACCCCCGGGCTTTTATCGGTCGAATTTGGGTCAGAATCGGTCACTGCGCGCTTGAGGGCAGTCTCGACGGTTACCGGGTCATCGAGCAGGCCAATCACGCTGCCTGCGACGGATTTGGACATTTTTTTACTTGGGTTATTAAGCGCCATAACCCTGGCAGACTTAGTGAGTAAAGGCTTCGGCTCGACCAAAACAGTGTCGCCAACGTGGCTATTGAAGCTACGAATGATCTCTCGCGCTAATTCGAGGTGCTGGACCTGATCTTCACCAACGGGCACAGTCGCAGCGTCGTAAAGAGCGATATCGGCTGTTTGGAGAATGGGGTACGTAAACAGGCCGACGTACTGGCCGTACTGATCGCTCTTTTCCTTGTACTGCGTCATTCGGTTCAACTGGCCGATCGTTGCCGAGTTGTTAAGAATCCAGCCGAGTTCGGTGTGTTCTGGCACGTCTGACTGAAAAAAGAGCGCACATTTTTTGGGGTCAATCCCTAGAGCAACAAGCATCGCCAAGAGCTCGATACGGTGACGTTTCAGATCAGCTGGCTTTGGTCGGCCGGTTAAGGCGTGGTAGTCAGCGATAAAGTAAAAGGCGTCGTAATCATATTGCAGCTCGACCCATTGTTTGATGGCGCCGAGGTAGTTGCCCAAGTGTAGGGCACCCGTCGGCTGAATGCCGCTTACGAGTCGCTTATTCATGCCCCGATTGTACCGTTTCTCTCCTCTTGAAGCGAACCAGTCAGTCGCGCTACGGTAGCAAGACGCTCCTTAGAAATACTGGGACCGCGGAGAAATCATGAAATGTTGCCTTCTTTTCCTATTCGTCGCTCTTCTCCCCGGTCGTGCCTTGGCTCTGACGGTCGAGCGCTTCGAGATGGGGAGACACTACTGGACAGTCGTCCATCAACCAGGCGGACTAACCGTTGAAGGTGTTGCGCGCAACACTAGAGCGATCGACGTCTCGGTTTTTGGCTTCTTTGGCCACAAAACCATCAACGGCACGCTCCAGCTGCACGGCGTTGACTGGCACATGATGTACGGCAAGGAAGTGGTTGCGGATCACTTCAATCGCTGGGTCTTGGCTAGTTACCCGGACGGGACCGTCCGGATCTGTTCGTCACCGGAAGTAGCTTACCGTTACGGCCGTCCGAGTTTTGGCGCCGCTGGCGTCAAGATTCCCCCGCGACCGGACGAAAAACTCCCGCGCCAGTTTTGGGCGGTCAAGGGTCGTTTTTACTTCCGGATTCGGATGCGGGGCGATCGTTGGGATTGTCAGCGCGTTGCCCGGCAGTGGGGTTTTGACTCGATGCTCCATAGCGACGGCGGCAGCTCGCTTGTCTCTGGCATTCGTCACCCGTCGATTGCCAAGGTCTACCGATCCGAGGATTACTTCGCTCTCCGTCAAGGAGCCGGTGGTCTAGAATCGGCGACCGAGCTATACTTTGCGCGGAGAGATCCGCGATGAAACAACTCCACGAACTGCTGAACAGGCTCCGGCTTCGTCTTCGTCAGGGCGCTTTAGCTCTGGCCTGATCAAGCCAACACCAACGCCCCGGCGGTATACCGGCGGGGCGGCTTCGTATAGAAAGCCTCCCCGAAGCGCGACGCGCACTTCGGGGATATCGGTTGATCAGCCAATCGGAATGTAGAGCCGGCGGTTTTTGCGAGCAAAGTCTTTCAGTCGACAGTTAAACTGCCACCACTTGAGATCCGGTTCGTTGCGTCGAAGGCCTTCGTAGAGCAGGCGCTTTTGACGAGCGGAGAGCTCCGCGGCTTTGACAACAACATATCGACGACGGGGTCTACGTTTCTTTCCTGCCACTGTTGACCTCTAGGCTGGCGGCGAGCGCCACGCCGATCGTACCTTGAAGATGGCGAACTCTCAACCCCAATATTGACGAAATGTAAAGCTCGCTTTACAATGCCAGAAGAATAACAATCTAAGAAAGGAGGTTTTTCACCCATGAAAATTCGTCCACTCGGTGATCGTTTGGTTGTCAAGCCGATGAGCGCCGAAACTATGTCCAAGTCTGGCATCGTTATCCCCGACACCGCCAAAGAAAAGCCGCAGCAAGGCGAAGTTATCGCCGTTGGCCCTGGCCGTTGGGATGAAGACGGCGAGAAGCGCCTGCCGATGCAGGTCAAAGTCGGCGATATCGTCATGTTTACCCGTTACGGCGGCGATGAGTTCAAGCTAAATAACGACGAGGTCAAGATTCTGCGCGAAGACGAGATCCTCGGAATTGTGGAGACCAAATAACCATGGCTAAGCAAATCAAATTTTCCCAAGACGCCCGCGATCGGATTAAGTCCGGCGTCGATCAGTTAGCTGATACTGTCAAAGTAACGCTCGGTCCGAAGGGCCGCAACGTGCTCTTGGATAAGGGCTTCGGTGGTCCGACGATCACCAACGACGGCGTCACTATCGCCAAAGAAATCGAGCTCGACGACAAGTTTGAGAACATGGGCGCCCAGCTCGTCAAAGAAGTGGCAAGCCGCACCAACGACAACGTCGGTGACGGTACCACAACTGCGACGATCCTTGCCCAAGCGATGATCAACGAAGGTCTCAAGAACGTCGCTGCCGGCTCCAACGCCATGGCGATTCGCCACGGTATCGAGCGTGCGACTGAACAGGTTGTCGCCCACCTCAAGAAAAATGCCAAGGCGATCAAGTCCAAAGAAGAAATCGC
>JALHMV010000030.1 GCA_022843855.1 Patescibacteria group bacterium | reverse complement strand
GCGTCGTAAACCGCTAGCTCTCCGTGCGGATGGTAGTTACCGAGCACTTCACCGGTGATCTTAGCGCTTTTGCGATGCTTGGCGCTTGGACCAAGGCCCATGTCACTCATAGCGTAAAGAATACGGCGGTGAACCGGCTTTAAGCCGTCTCGCACATCCGGCAGGGCCCGCATCACGATCACGCTCATCGCGTAGTCGAGGTACGAATCGGACATTTCGTTGTAGATCGAGCGCGGTCGGATTAGACCGTATTCGGTTCGCTCAGGCGCATCATCGTCACCCTCCGTCGTTACGCCAATTTGTGAGTAATCTTCAAGCTCTTTCTCCAGCTCTGCAGCGGGCTCACTGGTTTCTTCTAAATCGCTGGATACGATCTCCGGTTGACCGGGTTCTGTTTCGTCGGCTTGTGGCTGTGGGTCGAGTGTTTCGTCTGTGTTTTCCATGTTTGTTTAAATATCCAAATTTTGTACCGAAGTGGCGCGGTTTTGAATCTCCCGGTTTGGTCGTACGGCAACAAAGTTATCTCGCAATGTTAAGCTATGTAAAATCTGTAATGCTTTCATTTTATATGTCTAGATTTTGTACACTCGTAGCTCTGTTTTGTATAAAGCGCTTACGCGGTAGAACATCTTCACCCATTAGTTGTGAAAAGATCTCGTCAGCTTTTTCAGCATCGCGTACGTTAACCCGCAATAGGACGCGATTCTCCGGATTGAGCGTCGTCTCCCACAACTGTTCTGGGTTCATTTCGCCCAAACCCTTGTAGCGTTGCACGTTGAGTCCAGGCAGATTGCCGTTATTGGCTTTCTTTAGTTCTTCCAAGACATTGTCACGCTCTTCTTCTGAGTGGACATATGTCACATCTTTTTTAAAGTGGACTCCGAAAAGCGGCGGTTGCGCGATGTAGAGGTAGCCCTTTTCGACGATTTGTGGATAGTGCCGATAGAAGAATGTTAGCAACAGTGTACGGATATGCGCTCCGTCGACATCGGCGTCGGTCATGATGATGATGCGGTGATACCGGAGCTTGGCGTAGTTAGTATCTTCGCCAATGCCGATACCCAACGCGACAATGAGAGCTTTGATTTCATCGCTTGAAAGCATACGATCCAGACGCGCTCGCTCAACGTTCAGGATCTTACCTTTCAGTGGGAGAATCGCTTGAAACTTACGTTCACGACCTTGTTTGGCTGATCCGCCAGCCGAGTCACCCTCAACGATATAGAGCTCTGACTTTGCCGGATCTTTTTCGGAACAGTCGGCCAACTTACCCGGCAACGTCATGCCCTCAAGCGCACCTTTACGAACAACCGCTTCGCGAGCAGCCTTGGCGGCTAAGCGCGCTTTAGCCGAGAGCGCAATTTTTTCAATAACCGCCTTCGCTTCACTAGGGTGTTCCTCAAACCACCGGCCCAAGCCCTCGTTAACCACCGTTTCAACATGGCCGCGCATCGTTGGCGTACCAAGCTTAGCCTTGGTCTGACCCTCGAACTCTGGATCCGGTAGTTTCACCGAAATAACAGCAGTCAAACCTTCACGGATATCTTCGCCGATTAAGACAACGTCACCGTCTTTGCCAGACAATTTCTTAGCGTGATCGGTGATAACACGGGTGATTGCTGACCGGAAACCAGTAAGGTGTGTTCCGCCCTCGACGGTGTGAATGTTGTTGGCAAAACTAAAAACGTGCTCGTTATAATCGTCGACATAAGTTAGCGCGACTTCGATTTGGTTATCGCCGATTGTCTTAGCGACGTAGATCGGCTCTGGGATGAGCGACTTTTTGCTGCGGGTCAGGTGACCGACGTAGGCAGCGATACCGCCCTTAAAGAAAAATGTGTAATCGTCTGGATAGCTTTTATCTTCAGCCGGAATTTCTTCCGCTGGTCGTCGATCGATAATTTGAATTCTAATACCCTTAGTGAGGTAAGCCTGCTGGCGAATGTGCTCAATCACAACTTTGCGGGAAAACGTCGTCGACTGAAAAATCTCAGCATCCGGCTTAAACGTTACTCGCGTACCGTTTTTGGACGTTGTACCAATTTCGCGAACTTGATATTGCGGCTTGCCGCGCTGATATTCTTGTTCGTATTCTTTGCCGTCTTTATAGACGTTGGCCTTGGTATATTCGCTGAGCGCATTAACGACCGAAGCACCGACGCCGTGCAAACCACCGGAGACTTTGTAGCCGCCACCGCCGAACTTACCACCAGCGTGAAGTTTGGTGAAAACGGTTTCCAACGCACTGACCTTGGTCACGGGGTGAACATCGACCGGTATACCACGGCCGTTATCCTCAACAGTGACAGAACCGTCGGCGTTAATTTCAATAATGGCGGTATTAGCATAACCGGCCATCGCTTCGTCGATCGCGTTATCGAGAATCTCCCAGATAAGGTGGTGAAGACCGTCGACACCGGTACCACCGATGTACATCCCGGGACGCTTTCGAACCGGTTCTAGGCCCTCAAGAACAGTGATTTGTGCAGCAGAATATTGCTCTGACATGTACAGCCAATATACCAGTTAGTCGCCGGTAAACAACCCTTCGAGGGTAGTCGAAGGGCGACCGAAATGCATCGGTCGCCCAACTGTGGGTGGCTAGCTATCCTGGCGGTGCTGGTGCTCCGAGACGACCTCGTCATACAGCTCTCCCATGGCCAGTTGACCGCCATCTTCAGTCGTCCAGTCGATCGATACCGCTTTCGAACCGGGAAGAGACTTCAAGACGGAACGCTTCCACTCCTCATTGAAGTCACATGTCACCAGACGCAACCGGTCGGGGTATCGAGCCGCCAACTCAGCCAACGCGGTAAAGTTGTGGATATCAGCGTAAGCGAAAACTCTCGTCCGCCCTGAGTTTTTTCTGGTCAGATACTCCTCAACCATGCTGACGACTTGCAGGCTCTGTAGCTCCCCCCATGCGTGACACAATCCGAGACGGATTCCCGTTTGGCGAGGCCGCGGCGGGATCCCAATCAGGTGCGAAGAGACGAAGATCAAAAGGTTCAAGCCTTGGTGCACGTCTGCCAATACTCTGCTCCGTGACGATTATTCTATCGGACCGGCGCCACAGAGTCAACGATTCTGCCAATTTTTGCCTGGAAGCGCTTGACGTCAAACTGTTCAGCGTGAGTGCGGATGACGGCCGGATCGTATCGGGTCTGGTCAAACGTTCGCAGGACAGCGATCAAGCTTTCAACTGTCTGATCGTCAAAAAACTCGCCGGTCTTGCCAGCGACAACCGACTCGAGCGCGCCACCGGCGCCGTAGGCGATGACCGGTCGGCCAGACGCCATCGCTTCGAGCGGAGTGATCCCCGCGTCTTCAAGCGGCGGAAAGATAAACGCTCGGCAACCGGCATACAAATCAACCAGCTCATCATCGCTCACTCGACCGGTAAATTCGATGGTTGGGCCAGCAAGCGCTTTCAGCGCTCCGAGCTTGGTGCCGCCGCCCACAACCTTGAGCTTCAAGCCTAATTTGTTCGCGGCCTCGATCGCTAAATCGGTTCGCTTATACGGCTCTTGGCGACCGACAACCAAGAAGTAATCTTGGGGGAAAGCGACTTTGAATCGGTCAATATCGACAGGCGGGAAAAGCACGGCATCGGGACGACGCTTGTAGTATTTCTGGGATCGTCCTGCAATAAACTGTGAGTTAGCAACAAGATAATCGGGGCGTTGACTCGCAATCAAATCCCATCGTTGTAATTTACGAATAATACGCCGGACGATCGGCTGACCGATTAGTGGTAAAGGAATCGGAGCGGACTGAAGGTAGGAATCGCGATCGCTCCAAAGGTACCGTGTCGGGGTATGGAGGTAGCAGACATGCTTCGTCGGTGGTTTGGTTACCGCACCCTTAGCAAAGGCGGACGCATCAGACAGAACAACATCAAAACCAGACAAGTCGAACGACTCGACCGCGCCTGGCATCCACGAAAGATAGTATTTGAATCGCTTTGGCATGCCAGGGAATCCTTGCAGGAAACTAGGAATAATTTTTCGGCCGGGCAGAAATTCGTCAACGATTTTTTGGTCGTACGCAATTACATAAATTGGGGCGTCAGGCCAAATCTCGCTAAAGACTTTGAGGACGTTTTCACCGCCGCCCCACTGCGTCAAAAATTCGTGAACCAATGCTATCTTCATACTCGCTCTCCTCGCTTAAAACTACTCCCTGACGCAGTTCTCATCGGCCACCTACTAGTTGTCGCCACATGTAAAGAACTGTGCCGATTATGATGCGCACATCAAACCAGATCGACCAATGCTGGATGTAGTAAAGGTCGTACGCGGTTCGTTCCGGAATCGGCGTGTCGCCCCGTAAGCCGTTAATCTGCGCCCAGCCGGTCAATCCAGATTTGACGTAGTGTCGCTTACGATAGTTCGGTACTTGGCTGGCAAACTGAGCAACGTATTTCGGCTGTTCCGGTCGCGGTCCAACTAGGCTCATCCGGCCGATGAAAACGTCCCACAGTTGCGGCAGCTCGTCGAGATTGGTTCGTCTGAGAACACGACCGATCGGGGTAATGCGGACATCGGTTTTTTCGTCCGCTGCCCAATCTCTGAGGTGAGGAAAACGTTCCCGCCAATCAACGTACATGGTGCGAAACTTGCGAAGCAGTATCTCGCGCCCGTCTTGACCGATACGCTTTTCTCGATAAATAATCGGCCCTGGCGACGACAGGCGGACAGCTACTGCCAGAAGAAGAAAAAGCGGAAACGATATAATCAGCAACGGAACTACGGTGACGATATCAAGGATGCGTTTAAATACGCGCCCCCAGCCATCAAGCGGAGATCGGTTGTAATAGATTATTGACGAACCGGCGAGAGACCCAGATTCGACGTTGGTTGCTCGGACGGATAGCAGCGTGGGCAGTTGCGCAAAAGCGATGAAATTTGTCTCAGCCCAGTCGAGAATCTTCAACACCTCAGCGCTCGGCAGATCTGGCCAGGCGATAATTACTTCATCAATCGGATTGTCTTTCACCAGCCGGCTAAGTGATTGAACGAAGTCGGTGGTTACAACGGCGACAAGCCTTCGACCGTGAGCCGGGTGACGGAGCTGGTGAACAAAGCTGTTTTGGTCGGTTCGAGCGACCACTACCGTCCGTGTCAAGCCCAGTCCGTTTCGATTGAGTAGGCGACGCAGGACGTCGATACATATTCGTCCGGCCACAACACCGACGATCGACAAAACAACGCCGTACGCGATGATCAGTCGGGGAAAAACAAGAGCCTCAGGCGACCGGGAGAGGTAGAGGTAGATAAGGACTAGCGCCCAACCAGATAAGATTGCTGTTACGATTCTGCTGACCGCTGCAAAGCCTTTAAGCGGCGAACGGAGACGGTAGAGGCCGTGGTGGCTGAGCAACACGATCCAAACCGGCACGAAACCGGCTACAAAAAAAGAATAACGAGCCGGATCCCAGAGGTAGGGTGAGACAGTTTGGGCTCGTAGCTCGTAGGCAACAATCATCGCCCCGTACAGCACCGCTGCATCAACAGCAACCGAAAGAATTGCAAAGTAGAGGTTGAACTTTCGCATCTATTTCTTGAAGTATATGCCGCCAGCCCTACCTATTACAACCAAAAACCCGCCGACGCGCGACGGGTTCCTGGCAAATTTCGTCCCCGCGGGGAAAGAAATTTAGGCAGCCTTCTTTAACATTGGGAGACCAGTTCGTGGGTTCTCCATCACCATATAACCAGCTGGGACGGAATCCAACGAGCCATCTCGAACGTCCTGAGCGAAGAAGTAGATCGTCTGCTGACGACCACCGCGCAGGGTGACGGACTTGCTGTGCAGGTAGTAAGTCTTACCTGACTTTTTAGAAGTTGTGCTAAATGCCATTAACCACTCACCTCCTTCCCCAATGTGTTTGTTCTAATCT
>JALHMV010000029.1 GCA_022843855.1 Patescibacteria group bacterium | reverse complement strand
GGAATGGCGATTAACACCAACTACATCGAGATCGGCAGCTTTTACGCCCGGACGCTTTTCGTCTTTACCTATCCACGCTACCTGAGTAACGGCTGGCTCTCACCGATTTACAACCTTGACGCCACCATCGACATCAGCATGTTCATTTATCCGATGGAGACCAATATCGTTCTCAACCAACTCAGGCGCAAAACCACCCAACTCCAATCGAGTCTTCAGGTCGAACAAGAGAAGGGGTTGGTCCGCAACCCCGAGCTCGAAACCGCGATCGGTGATATCGAAGAGCTGCGCGACACCCTTCAGAAGGGCGAAACCCGCCTCTTTCAATACTCGCTCTACTTCACCATCTACGCCAAGTCGCAGGACGACCTCCAAAAGCTCACCAAGCAGATCGAGACGACGCTCGGCGGGATGCTCGTCTACACCAAGCAAGCCTTGCTACAAATGGAGCAAGGCTTCAACACCACGCTGCCGATCGGTCAGGACGAGCTCGAGATTGTTCGCAATCTCGACACCGACTCGCTCTCAACGGTTTTCCCCTTTTCGAGCCAAGATATCTCGCACCACGACGGCGTCCTCTACGGCATCAACCTGCACAATAGCTCGCTGGTTCTCTTTGATCGGTTCAAGATCGAGAACGCCAACCAAGTGGTCTTCGCTAAATCCGGTGCCGGTAAATCCTACGCCGTCAAACTCGAGGCGCTGCGCAGCTTAATGCTCGGCACCGAGGTGATTATTATAGACCCAGAGAACGAGTATAAATCTTTGTCGCAAACAATCGGCGGCAGCTATATCGAGCTCTCCCTCAACTCGTCTCAGAAGATTAACCCCTTCGACCTTCCGCGCTTCTCCACAGATGGTTCTGATACCGGCGAAGACTTGCTCCGCACTTCGATCGCCAGCTTGCACGGCCTCATCTCGCTGATGGCCGGCGGCCTCTCACCAGAAGAAGACGCGATCCTCGATAAGGCACTCTACGAAACGTACGCCTTGAAAGACATCTCCGTCGATCCCGCCACCCAGGGGAATCCGCCGCCGCTGCTGCTCGATCTGATCAACGTCCTATCCAACATGAACGGTGGCGAAAGCCTCATTAATCGTCTACTCAAATATTCGGAAGGATCGTTCTCCAATCTATTTAATAGCCCGACCAACATCGATCTCGCCAATCGCTTGACGGTCTTCTCGATCCGCAATATGGAGGACGAACTGCGGCCGCTCGCCATGTACCTAGTCCTCAACTACATTTGGGGTCGCGTGAAAAGTCAGCTGAAAAAGCGCTTGCTCATCATTGACGAAGCCTGGTGGATGATGCGTTTTGATGACACCGCCAAGTTCTTGAACGCAATGACCAAACGCGCCCGCAAATACTACCTCGGCGTTACCGTTATCAGCCAAGACGTCGAAGATTTCGTTGAGAACTCCTACGGCAAGGCGATCGTCTCCAACTCGAGCACCCAGCTACTCCTTGGTCAATCGCCTTCAGCTGTTGATAAGCTTGCCAGCGTCTTCAAGCTGACTGACGGTGAGAAGCAATTTTTACTCACTTCTGACGTCGGCCAGGGCTTGCTGGTGGCGGGTATCGATCGAGCGGCGATTCAGATTATCGCTTCGTACACCGAAGATCAGTTCATCACCACCAATCCAGAGCAGCTCCTGATGATGTTCGGTCAAGAAGTAACCAATAATGGCTAGCCAAACCGTCAACCCGCAGGAGCCAGAGCGGCTCGATGACCTCCTTGCTCAGGCCAACGCCGCCCCCAACCCGTTAAGCCAGGCGGGTGATCAGCTGCCGGCCGAGATCGACGATACCGACTACGATGGAGCGCCGAACCAAACACCGATCGACACGCTCAACGACGTGCTCGATACCGGCGAGGATATTAAAGACAATATCGATCAGATAAAGGATTTGAAGAATCGCTTCAGCCCAAAGTCGTCGGCCGAGGGCACCCCGATCGGTGAAGGCGGCGTAGCTGAGGGAGCGGCCAGCGCTGAAGGAGCAGCGGGTGCCGCGACGACCACCGGAGCTGAGGGTGCCGTTGGCGCCGAGCAGGCGGCCGGACACGTGGGTAAAAACATCGCCACCGGCAGCGCAGAAAAAACTCTGGAAAATCAAGCGGTCGCCAGCAGCCGGTCAGGCTGGCTCAAAAGCGCTCGCAATAAAATCGCTGACGGACGGGCAAAGGTTGCCGCTCGACAAGCCGCCAGGCAAGCCGAAAAAGCAGCGGCGAAACAAGTTGGCAAGGCCGCCGCCAAATGGGGCGCCAAGGCGGCGGCTCGCTGGACAGCCGAAGCCGCTTCCGGTCTGGCGACAGCCGGTACTGGTTGGTTGTTGTTAGCTGCTGACCTCCTCCTTTCGGCCGCGTATGCCGGGATCAAAAAATACGGTAAGTATATCTTTGCGGTTGGGGCGCTCCTGATCGCCCTCCCAGGGATACTCTTTCTCCTTTATTATCTGGCGGTGCTGGGCAAGATCGCCCCAAATTCACCAGCTGAACAGAATCAAATCTCACTGACTACGGCCTTTGCCGGCGATGTCTTTGAGACGCGCAAGGTATCCCTCCGACTCATCGAGTCGGAGATCGCTCGTTACGAGATTATTAAGGAGAACCTACAGAAATACAGCACCAGCGCTCCAGCGGACGCGACCGCTCAAGCCGACGCCATCATCGGTGGGCTCAAAGAATTTAAACCCCTTGCCGGTACTTCCGGCGACCAAGCCCGTCAGCTTCTTACTACGCTCATCACTCAACGACGCTCATTCGAATCCCAGTTGCCGTTTAACGAATGGGTCGCTCGGAGCGCCGAGGAGTTGCTGAAGTTGCCACCCGGTACCTGCCCGATTGCGCCCGAAGCGACGCCCAACCTCGGCTGCGCGTCATTTGTCTCGTACGCCCTTTTCAAAGCTGGCGTTCCCCAAGGGCTAACCGCCGCCACTGTTAGTATCTGGAAGAATCCCAATCTCACCCTCGTTGTCCCGAACGTCCGAAGCTATCAAGCAGGCTATTACGAGGCGAACAAGGGGTCGCTCAAGCGTGGTGATGTTATCTGGTGGGGGTACGGGGTCTGCGGGCGCAACAAGCGACAGGCGCCTGGCGGTCTTCACTGCCATATCGGCATCTATGTCGGTAACGGCGAAGCGATCCATAACAGCTCGAGCCGAGCCAAGGCGGCTGGTGGGATCGTTCCTGTCAAAGATGCGGTCACCCACCGCAAAGACTTTAACGGCGCCAAGCGGTACGGGCAGACACCATGAAGCGATCGCGATATCTCCTCTTCCTTATCGTTCTTGGACTGCTGATTGAGCCGATGCTCTACCAGCTCCGCCTCGACCGCCCTTCGACCGCCTCCGCTCAACCCGAGACTGAGACGGAAATAAGCGACGAGATCGTCTTCGAGCCACAGGATGACGACCAAAACTATACCGCCGACACTGAAGTCTACGAATCGTTTGACATCGTACCGCTACTGCACGCTGAGCAAGACTGTCTCGTCATTTCCCCGCAAGACCGGCAGGCGCTGCTTGATGAACGTGTCGACGTCCGGGTAACGCGCTATTTGCTGAATCTTGTCTTACCGGCCCCTGCCGGGGCCGGGCTCTGCCCTGTTAAAGCTGGGCGGATTTTCAAAAACTACGACACCGATGGAATCGGTCGGTTCGATCGAGAAATCGGCTCAATCGAGGAGGATGAGCGAACGATCTCCGCCCACCACCGCGGCCAAGCGGTCGATATCAGCGAAGTCGGTGCGATTCAGTGCAAACTAGTCGAACGGCGACGGATCGGCGGGAGCACCACCCGCTGGCAAAGCCCGAAGCCGATAAAAGTAGCGTGGCAATCAGTTGACGGCATCGCCCGTAACCCAACCCCAAAGAGTCCGTCGCTCGTGGAGACTGCCACGACGATGTCCGCCGACAGTATCCTCCGGATGCTCAATGAGAGCGGCGAGTTCGATCAATACGCTCAGTTCGTTCGCGGCGTTGATCTCCCCACAATCTTCACCTACATCGGCAGTAACATCGTCTTGCAGGGCATGGGCGCCACTAAGATTGCTGGCGACCCAATGACCGACGGCCTTCTCTATACGCTCGCCGGTGCCATGCTCGAAAAAAATATCAGCGACTTACCACCCGGCTTGGTCGCCCACGATAAGGGTGAAATCTCAGCCGTTGCCGTTGCCCGCGCCCGAATCGAGAGCGAGCTCAATCTACCGCCCGGTAGTTTGCGCGGACAAGGTTGGCGGGATGTGTTGACCAACACCGGAAAGCGCACGCTTGAAAACGCGCTCGGGCTACCAACGCTCTTCTTCGAGTCAAATCGGCTCGATCAAGCCAACGCCATTGAGACCGTCCGAGCGACGCTTCGCTACTTCGCTCAAGGAGACGAGGCCTTTGACGTTATCGACGGAACGATAGATTTAATCCAAAAAAACGATCAGCAGGGCTTGGTCCTCGCCGGAGTCAACGCACTTGCAACCGCTCTTAATCTCTCCGACCGGCAACGGGCAGAGCTCGAAGCAGCCGCTCGGCAGAACCGGACTCCTGGAATTCGACCGGAGAGTATCGCGATCGCCAAGACCATCCCCCTGGCTGCGCTCCCGCTCTTCTTCTCGGACAACCCGACAGAGCAGGCTGAAGCACGGCAGATCGTCCGACAGCTCGGCGACGACTTTATCCGAACTGCCTTAACGAAAAACGGTCTCCGCGAGTTCGACGGAATTGGATCGGCGCTCTACCAGTCACTCGTCGACTCCAAGCCGCTCAGGCTAGGTGAGGTTCTCGAGACGATCGCTACTCGCAAGCTCGAGCTGACCTTCGGCCTTGAGGCTCGAGACCTGCGGTCGCTCACCCAAGTCGGCCGCGTCGGGCGGGCTGAACAGCGAATCGCTGACGAGTTGAACAAGGAGTATGACCTCCCCGACGGTGGGCGGATTACGGCTGAGGACGTTGACGCAATCTTAGCCGGGCGGGACTTCCGACTCGCGGAAAAAATCGGCGGCTTCGAGATCGATAGCGTACTCGGGTGGAACCGTGGTACTGGATTAGCCGTTATCCGAGGCGATAAGGGCTTAGAAACAGCGGCCGGCGAGATCTTTGGTAACGCTTTCGGTCAGATTCTCGGTCTTCGAGCCGGTACCGAGATTTCGTTAACCGGGGACATCCAACTAAGCTATGGCCGGGCGCTGCTCGCCCAGAACCTTGGCCTGGCCCTCGATAAGCCGAGCGCCGATCAATATAATCACCGGGCGCTGCTCGAAGCCTTTGGTCTCCCAAGCGACCGTTCGCTCGATCAACTCAAGTCGGATGAAAGTTTCTGGATACGGCCAGAGATAGTCGAGCGGCTCGCAACGGCTGACGCCCGAATCGGCGCCGGCGGCGGAACGAGCGAACGGTTCTTGAGAGGGGACATAACAACCGATCAGCTGAGTCGGCGCTCGGCGACCGGCACGATCAGCACAATCGCTTTCGGGCAGTTGTGGAACTACTTCGACCTTGATGAACAACAGCGACTAAGTAAAGAAGACGGTCAGCTCCTCTTTGATACGCTCAAAGACTGGGAGAACGCCCCGTTCGAAAAGAAGGACCGAGTCTTTCAGCTCGCCCGAGTGTTGGTTGGCCGGTCACTGGACGCCAAGACCGGCTTTACGCTCGACACGTTTGCAACGTACTTCACCAACCCAACCGGTGAAAACGCCGTTAGCACCCTCCTCTACCAAGGGGTTCGTCAATTAGCGCTCTCGTTCGGAGTTAACCTTCAAAACTTTCGAGAGGAAGACCTCAAGACGCTGACCGATCGGATTGTCCGAGTTTTTAACGGTGCAGCCTCGGCCCCCGAGCGAGAAGCGTTGATTGCTCAGGTTCTTGAGGCAACCAAAATCCCCGCCCAATACCGGGCTGACGCCGCCGCCTTTGCCCGCGGTGATTTTCGCACCCTTCTCTCCTCTTGGTCGGCGGCGATTTGGTCGGATTTTGCTAACAAATACCTACCGACGGATGCGCGCCTTAGCTACGAAGAAATGCGCCAGGTTTTCCGTTACAGCGATGAGGGCGCCGTTAACGCTCGGGCAACGGCGATCCTCGACGCGACGGGCAAAACAAGCCTGACAGAACAGGATTACGTCATCGCTCGAGAGCAAGCTCGTCGCGAGCTCTCACAGGAGGCGCGGGATAACGCTCAGTTCAAAATCTCTGACGCACTCTTGGAACAAGCCCTTGGTCAGCAAATCCCGGTCAACTTCTCCCTCCGAATGATGACCGGATCCGACGCCGAACGCGCGGCGCTGCTACTTGATTTTGGCTTTAGCCAACTCGACGCCGTCCTCGCTAACCTCGAACCGAGCTATCAAGCGGGTACGTTAAAGAAAATCTACGAGGGAAAGCTGTCTGCCCGTGACGCCGATCAACTTGTTCTGGCGATCATCAACCGAAGCGGTGTCAGTTTTGGGCCGTTTAGCGCGACGTTTATGAGTCAGTTCTACAGCTTTATTCGCGGTCAAGGTCGAGCCGACTTTTTTACCAACACGGACTACAGTTCGATGTGGTCGTACTTGGATTCTTGGCTGGAGAGAACGCTGGGTATCGGCCAGCTGCCAACCGATCTTAGTCGTTCGATTTACTACGCTTCGAAGAACGGCTGGCGGCTCGACGCCAGCCTGACCGGCCCTAACGGCCAGCTCGTCGTTCCATCGCTCGCTCAAATCGGCGAAGC
>JALHMV010000028.1 GCA_022843855.1 Patescibacteria group bacterium | reverse complement strand
TATCGAATAAATTCCTCGATTGCTCGCCCTATTTTCATCCGTTACACTGTAGCATGAGTTGAATGACACTACTTGAGTGGGACGAACGTGTGAGCGCTGCGGCGCACGCGTATACATCTGACCTGCCTTCTGCGCAGTCTTTTTTTCTGATAGCCGGGGCGGTTCCGGTGTATGCTGTGCCGGTTGGTCTCGCCTGGCTCTTCTGGCGCAATCAGGGTACTGATCGGGTGGTGGCGGTCAAGATATTTGTCTCCGCGATCGTTGCCTGGCAGGTCTTATCTAATGCGATCGGCACGTTTCTGTACTCAACCTACGGCTTTCGCGACCGACCGTTTGCGCCGGTTTCCTCCGGCGAGTTCTTTTTTGAACGACCGGAAAAGGCGTTCCCATCCGACCATGCCAGTGTTTTGGGGGTCGTAACGATGATGCTGTTCGCCGCAGGCTACCGAAAATTGGCCTGGGTTTTTGTTGTGTTGACGTTTGTAACGATGGTCGGTCGGGTCGGGGTCGGTTATCACTACCTTGGCGATATGCTCGGTGGGCTCGCGGTTGCGGCGTTGACCTTTGCTATGATGCGTCTGATCGATAAACCGCTCGATCGAGCGCTGAAAGGAATCTCGTTTTTGAATGCCCGAGTCAAAGCCGGCTAACCACCTTTATCATACAGCCGCTGTCTGGATCTCGGCGGTCAGTAACCCGGTTTTGGTCGTTGCGTTGAGCCTGGTCTACCTTATCAATCGTTTTACGACCGATCTCGATGACGTTATTCGTTATTCGGCAACCGGGCTCTCGTTGATCATCATCGGACCGGCTCTGGTGTATGTGCTTATTCGCTGGCGTCATGATCGCCGGATCGATCTTGACGTTACGAATCGAGCTGACCGCCCGTTACCGTTATTGGTGGCGAGTATCGGTGCGCTGGTGGGCGGTTCGCTGATCAGTCACCGTCTTGATCTTCCGAACTTACTTTTTATGAGTCAAACCTTGGTGATGATGCTCCTCGTTCTAACTGTCGTTACTACGCTCTGGAAGATTAGTATCCATACATCGACGCTCGCCGCGCTCATTACATTGTTGGTCGTCCTGCGCGGACCTGAGCTGGCCGTTCTCTATCTACTTATTATCCCTGTTGCGTGGGCGCGGGTTCGCTTGCGAAAACACAGCGTCGCCCAGATCTTTGCCGGTAGCGTTCTTGGTGCCGCCGTTACCTATTTTTCTTGGTTAACGCTCGGACGGTAACGGTCAAATCTCAATATCTTGAATCGTCGTTGGGGCAGGTGGTGTGTTCTGCGAGGTAGCGGCAGGAGCCTGTCCCGTCGTCGGAGCCGGTGTCGTCATTGGCTGGCTCGATCCAGTCGACGGGCGAGGCAGCGGCTCGCTCGACTCAATGTCAAGTTTTGGCGGCTCCTCGAACGGAATTGTGCCGTTTTGGGGCGGCGGTGACACCGGAGGAGCTGTGTTCACTGTCTGGGGGGCTGGTGATGAGGGAAGCGGCGCGCTAGGTGGTACGGGAGGCGGGGGCGGAGCGCTGACCGGTACGACCGGAGGTGGTGGGGCAGCAGCGGCGTTGGATCCGCTCGTTACCGATGGCGCGGGCGTTACTGGTGGTGGCGCTATCGGTACGCTGGGCGCGGCCGGCGTGGTGGTTGGATTCGGTGATACCTTGGGTTCGAGTGAAGGCTGGGGAGCAGGCGGTGGAGTTGCAGGCGGGCTGCTGACCGAAGATTGGGCGGCAGCTGGGCTGGGCGGGGTTGGAGTAATAGCGGGACGCGGCGGCAGGATCGGCCACGGCGACGTCGGCTTCTTAACGGCCTGAGGCTGAACGGCAGGGCTTGGTGCTTTGCCAGTCCAGGAGGGGTCAATGGTCGGTTTAGCGGTCGGTGAGGCGACTTGGCTGATCGGCGGAACAACTGGCGATGGCGTTGGGCCAGGCGGCGTGACAACTGCCGGTGACGGCGAAGCTACCTCGGCAACCGGTTTGGGTGATGGCGGATTTTTTGGTTGATACGGTGGCTTCAATCGAGTTGGGGCCGGGACAGCGGCGGGCAGATCGACGTCCTTTTCGCTCGGAAGCGTTGTGACTGCCTCGGTCGTTGGTCTTCCGTTTGAGGAGTTGACCGGGCGCGCGGATTCGCCTGACTGGCTGGCCATCAGCTTCTCAAGAAACGGAATACTGATCAGGGCAATCGCTGGTTTCCCGCCCTTTGTCAGGACGTAGAGACCGTCATCGGTCGTTTCGATATCAGCAACGATTTTGCTGAAGTTATCGCGCGTATCGGTCAACGGCACGATCCGATCGATAGGCACATTAATGCCACTCATCGTGACGATACTCCATTAATTGCTATCGATGAACCGATCGATGCGCTGATTCCCCCCATGATTTTTCTAGCGTACCGACCAAGACGTTGACGTGTCAAATGAATTCTGACCGGCTTGGCGATCCGTTACCAGGCACGTATACTGATCGCTGAAATGTCCAGGATTGAGATTGATCGTCAGACGCGTCCCAACGGATTTCGGTTAGTTTTTGTTCATCTACCGGGTCGCCGTTCGATTACAAGTTTTCTGGCGATTAAAAGCGGTTCCCGGCACGAAACAGCTGCGGAGAATGGGATTGCTCACTTTCTCGAACATCTTGTCTTTAAGGGTACGCAAAAGTATCCCTCAAATGTTGAGGTGGCCAACGCCATTGAGTCAGTCGGCGGGACACTGAACGCGTGGACTGATCACGATCACACGGCGTATTGGAATATCGTACCGCGCAGTCACGCTGATACCGGGATTGAGCTGCCGTTTGAGCTGGCGTTTCGCCCGAAGATACGGAGTGCGGATATCGAACGCGAACGCGGTGTGATCACCGAAGAGATTCGCATGATTCACGACGACCCGGCGAGCTTCGTCCGCGACGTATCGAGTCAGCTGACCTTCGCTGGTCACCCGCTCGCCCAGCCGATTATCGGTACCGAAGAAACAGTGGCGGCGATGAGTCACGAACAGTTCTCTCGATACCGTCAACGGTTTTACGTTGCCAGTCAGAGTGTTCTGGTTGTTGCCGGCGATCTAACGCCGGAGATAATCAAGCGCGCCGAACAGCTCTCAGACGAGATTCCTTCCGGGGAAGTAGCGGTGACCGCTCCGCTCACCCAGCCAAGCAAGAGTCAGGTCACGCTTCGCACCAAACCGACTGATCAGACGCATTTTGTTCTTGCAACCGCTGATCCGACGCTTGGACTTGTCAGCGAGACCGATCGCCATACGCTCACAGTTCTCAATACAATTCTTGGGCGAGGTATGAGTTCCCGACTCTTTTGTGAGGTTCGGGAGAGGCAAGGGCTGGCCTACTCGATCCACTCGTACGTGCAAACATTTGAGGACGCTGCTGCTCTCTCTGTTTACGGCGGGGTGACAACCGAAAAAGCAGACCAGGCGCTCGCGGCTGTTCTCAAAGAGCTCGACCGACTCTGCGACGAGCCGGTGAGCGCAGCCGAATTAACGAACGCGCACAATTGTATTACCGGCGCCAACGATATACAGGCCGATTCTGGCATGAGCGCGGCGATGTGGTACGGGACTGATTGGCTGTTGGGACGGTGGGAGACTCATGACGAAGTCGCCACAAAAATTCGCTCTGTTACACCGACGATGATCCAAGAGTTAGCCCAACGCCTCTCCGCCCGTGACCGGTTGACCCTGGCGTTAATCGGTCCGCAGACCGAAAGCGAGCCCTTTGCGGGACTCCTGACGAAGCAGTAAAATGGGGAGACAATGAATATCACCACTACACTTGTTCTCTTGAAGCCCGATACTGTTGAACGCGGTTTAATCGGCAAAGTTATTAGCCGTTTCGAAGATCGGGGTCTCCGCATCGCTGGGCTCAAACTCCTTATCGCCTCTCCCGAGCTTGCCAAAAGTCACTACGGTGACTTCGTCGAGCGCTATACGCCTAAGCTCGGCGCCGAAAAGAGCCAGAGTATTATGGACGAGATGGTCGGCTTCTTAACGAGCGGACCGATTATTGCCATGGCCGTCGAAGGGGTCGAGGCGTGCCCAACTGTTCGGAAGATCGTTGGTTCGACGTATCCGAACGAAGCGCCTGCCGGAACGATCCGCGGCGACTTTGCGCACATGGCTCAGGACTACGCTAATAAGATCGGCATAACTGTTAAGAACTTAGTGCATGCGTCTGGTTCGCCCGAAGAAGCTGAGATCGAACTCGGCCTCTGGTTTGCTCCAGAAGAGATCTACAACTACAAAACTGTCCATCAAAAGCATACGCTAGAGTAATGATGGGCGTCCCGCGCGGTCGCAACTCGTGAGATGGCGTCGTATTACCTGTACGCAGCCATCGCATTTCTGATCTCTTTTTTGCTGACACCGCTGCTGGCCCGGTGGGCTCGCGCTCGTTCCCTATTTGTGCCGACCATCCGGCAACGCGATATCCACTCAACACCAGTGCCGCGGATCGGCGGCCTGGCGATCGTCGCCGCATTTTTGATCGGGATCGTTGTCTGGAATCTGGCGCTGCTCTACGCGCCCGGTAGCGCTCTGGCGGTACCGATGCTCGGCGACTTCGGACATAAACTTCAGGGAGTGCTGATTGCGATTGTTATCTTATCGGCGGTCAATATCGTCGATGATTATCGTGAAGTCCGGTGGCAGATTCGTCTGGCCGCTCAGGTTCTAGCGGCGGTGGTGGTCGCTGGTTTTGGCGTCTCTATTCTCGGTTTCAGCAATCCGTTTGGCGGTCAGATCCTGCTCGGATCGCTCGGGTCAGTTTTCTTGGTTCTATGGATTGTGAGTCTTGCCAACGCGATTAACTGGCTAGATGGTGTCAACGGGTTGGCCGGCGGTGTATCAGCGATTGCGTTAGCGATCCTCTTCTTTCTTTCGACGAGTCCGATCGTTGCTGAGACAGAGAACGCGATGTTGGCAGCGATCGGTTTTGGTGCGGTGATGGGTTTTCTGCCGTATAACGTCGTTCGGGCAAAAGCATTCTTAGGCGATACCGGCTCGATGTTTCTCGGGTTCTTAATCGCTATCGTCGCCGTCATATCCGGCGGAAAGATCGCAACGGCCTTTCTGGTTCTGGCGATTCCGTTGTTGGATGCGCTGCTGGTGGTGATCAACCGACTACGCAGTCGCCGGTCACCCTTCTCCCCAGATCGAGGGCATCTTCACCACCGGTTGATGGAGCTTGGGATGCGGCCGTGGCAGATCGTCGGGCTTTTTTACCTTATTAGCTTGTTGTTCGGTCTATTTGCCTTGAATACCCAATCGATCGGTAAGTTTAGCGCCGTATTAGGGACGGTGGCGGTTATGGGCTTTTTCGTCGCCTGGTACGCGCTGTATCGTCGGCGGAGTGCCGCGATCGCTGCGCAGACCGCTACAATAAAGAAAAATGGCAAACAGTAATTCGGAGTACACATTTCAAGGCCAACGCTCCGGCGAGGAAGTTGTGGTATTCGTTAATCAACATACCTGGGTACTCCTGCCCGTGGCGATAACCTGGATCGTTCTACTCACGATTATCGGCGTTACGCTTTGGCTGGTCGGCGCATCGGCCATCTCCTCGGTCGTTATCGCTGCGACGGTGCTGTTCGGGATCGGTTACTCGCTTTATCAGTGGTACACCTGGCAGATGAGTAACTATATCGTAACGAATCAGCGAGTAATAAAGATCGACCAGAATAGTCTGTTTAGCCGACTCATCTCTGAGGCAGAGATCGACCGAATTCAGGAGATATCAACCGAGATCTCAGGCCCGATTCATACATTACTTAATTTCGGAACGATCAAGATTCAAACCGCCTCCAACACTGGGATGATGGATCTTGAGGACGTGCCTGACCCGTACAATATGCAGCAAGAAATTGTACGGATTCAACGCGAAAACGCTGGCGGTAGCTCGCCGCGTGGCGCGGTTTAGCGGTGGAGCGCCCCTGGTCTTAGGATCGAATCGACGGCCAAGCGAAGTTCGTCGCTGACAGCGACACAGAGTTTGGCCCGAACACGTTTGACGCCATTCTCGGTTGTCATCTGGAGATCGACCGGTGTTTTGCCGGGATGGGCGGCGAGAAGAGTCTTGAGTTGCTCGATCGCATCTTTTCGAGCTGCGGTCGGTAAGTCAACGAGGAAGGCCTTTTCCGGTTGACTACGCGCCGGCGGGGCGTCGTTGGAAGTCGCTCCGGAACGGTTAGGGGAGTACGGCGACCGAGATTGTTTCGTTTGAACCACCGCTCCTAGCGACTGGGCGTTGACCTCGGCGAGCGGCCAGACTTTATCGACAAGTAGCTTTGCCTGCCCATCCTTATCGTTAACCTTTCCCTCCAGCAAGAGCATAACGTCGTTCTCCCACTTGTCCTTTTGTTCGGCAAAAATCGTTGGGAAGACGACCGCTTCAAGGGTGCCGGAGAGATCTTCGATCATGGCAAACGCCATCATTTGGTTTGATTTTGTGGTGATCTTTTTAACTTCGTGGACGACGCCGCCGATGCGAATATTTTTGCCGGCCATCTCAAGCGTTACGTCGCCACACGGGGTCGCAACCTGTCCGAGAAGCTCACCAAACTCCTTGAGCGGGTGGTCGGAAAGGTAGAGGCCGAGCAGTTCTTTCTCCCAGGTAAGGTTTTGGCGTTTGTCGTCAGCGATAGTTGGGAGTAGAACGGGCGGAAGCTTGGTTGCGTCTGGATCAGACTCCGCAAAGAGGAGCGCTTGGTTGTGGCTGTTTTGCTTGGCGGCGCCGGCCGCAGCTTTAACCATTACTTCAACCCCACCGTAGAGCGAAGCGCGAGAACCAAAGCGATCGAGCGCGCCGGACTTAACCAGGTTCTCGAGAACCTTCTTGTTGAGGATCGAGGAGGTCCGAAAGAGAAAGTCTTCCAGGGTCTCAAACGGACCGCCGTTTTTACGTTCTTGAACGATCGCTTTCGCGACGTTGTAGCCGAGGTTTTTAATAGCACCCAACCCAAAACGGATAGAGTTTGTGCCTTTAACAACCGAGAAGTCAGCAAACGATTCGTTCACGTCGGGTGGCAAGACGGTCAGGCCTAGTCGGTCACACTCACTTATCTCAATCGAGATTCGATCGATGTCGCCGAGGTCGCTTGTCATGAGCGCGGCCATAAAGCAGTCGGGGTAATGCGCTTTTAGGTACGCAGTCTGATAAGCGATCATGGCGTAACAAACCGCGTGACTCTTATTAAAACAGTAGGCGGCAAAGTCTTCGAG
>JALHMV010000027.1 GCA_022843855.1 Patescibacteria group bacterium | reverse complement strand
AGATCACGGCCCAGGGCCGATTGCACATTATCGCTAGTTAAGAGGGTCCCGTCGTCTAGTGGCCTAGGATATCTGGTTCTCATCCAGAAGATCACGGGTTCGAATCCCGTCGGGACCGCACGAAGAAATCCGAGCTCTAGCTCGGGTTTTTTCGTGTTGTCGGGGAGGCGAACAGCGAACGGAACGTTCGCGGGTTCGCAAGCGAACCGAGGCTAGCCTGGCGAGCTTCGAGGGGCGTAGCGACGAGTATCCCGTCGGGACCGCAAGCAAAAATGCGGAGCGTATACTCGACACTTTTGCTTACTGCCCTTAAGGATCGAAGCCGGCTTAGGGTAAAGACAGATCTGCTCGCCCTTTTGGCTCAGCATTGCTATAAAAGATCAATGACGACTCCGTTCGGTTTGTCGGCCGCGGCGATAATTACGATCCATGAGCCCAACTGAAAAGAAACGTAGTGAGAAAGAGATATTGGTCAGTGTTTTTCGTGAGACAGATTATCGCGTTATAGAAAGCGAAAGGCCGGATTTTCGACTGGTTACCAATGAGGGTCGAGAGTTTGGTGTCGAGATAACTGAGTTCTTTCCCAGCGAAACGGTCGCCCGACTTGGCAAAAAACTCGATCTACCGACGGGGGGATCGTCCTATAACACCACAAGCTCCGAAGTCTACCCCAGTCTCGAAGAGCAGATCGATCGACTCAATCAATTGATAGCCAAGAAGAGCGCAACGGTCAGAACCTACCGCTATCCGCTCCCAGTTATTCTGTTGATCCGGGACTCAACGGCGCTACTCGGGGCCGTCCCACCTGCGGTGATCGAAGGCGCCCTGGCGCACCTAGCCGCGTTGCCAGCGTTAAAAAGCGCGGCTTTTGTCGACGTGGTAATAACGTGGGAGACGAGCGACGACACATTTGCTTACTCGCTTCGGTCCCGATCGTCGTACAATCCCAATCTAGATCCGCCGATTGTATAAGAAGAATATTACGCGGTGACGACTACCGAACACGGATCCACTCGTCAAGGTCATGCGGCGGAATAAAATGTTCCTGACAGCGGGTTTCGTAGGTTCGGGTTTTGACCGATCCTTCCGGTGTGATCGTGTCAACAAAGGCCGAGGCGGGTTGACCGTTTTCAAGCATTTGCGTGTACTCAGCCAACTCTTTTTTGCAAACGTCACAGTAGGCCTTTAGTTTATGCACCTCGTTGGCAATCGCCAATAATTGCCCCATCGGCCCGAACGGCAGACCCCGGAAGTCCTTGTCGAGTCCCGTCACAAAGACATCGGCTTGATTACGTAACTTCATGACAACGTAATGGAGATCGGGATCGAAGAAATTAGCCTCGTCGATGAGGACAAGATCGATCGAGGGCTTCACTAGCTTAAGGATCTCCGCGCTCGAATCGACAATCTCAGCCGGGATACAGACGTCTGGATTGAGTCGGGTGCGAATACACTTGTCGTTATAGCGAGTATCGGCTCGCGGTTTGAACGCGATAACCTTGGCACGCTTCTGGTTGGCCGCGTAGGCCTGGTACGCGTGTAGTAAACGGAGCGTTTTGGCGGTTTTCATCGGTCCGGTAAAAACAACCACTCGGTTAGTCATGGCAAGCCAACCGTAGTAAAGTTACGCTGTTTCGGCAAGCAGCGTGCTGACTTTTTTGACAAGCTCTTGAGGGGTAATCGCCGTCTTTAAGTAGTAGCCCTGCACCAAGTTGCCGGCTTCTTTCTGGTAGTCGGGGTTTGGCAGTGCTGTCAGGATGATAATCGGCGTATTCCTACACTCAGGAAGAGAGCGGTAAATCTTCAGGGCTCGTAGCCCTCCCTGTCTGGGCAGCATGAGGTCAAGAATAATCGCGTCCGGTCGGCACTCGAGCGCTTCATCGATCGCTTGAGCGCCATCAACGGCCTCAAAAACGTCGTAATCGTTGTGACGAAAGACTTCTTTGTAGAGTGTACGCAACGCCTCGTTATCTTCAACTAGCAGCACCCGTCGCCTCGCCATGATGTTCCCAGTATACGCTTCTTAACGTACCTCAACCGGCTGGAGCTTGGCCCACTGGATCAGTTGGAGCCGTAGCCACTTACGTAATTCATCAACCAGGATGATCGAAGCTGAGATCGCGAATAGTGAGAGAACCATTCCGATCGGCAACGGCACAACCCCAAGGAAGTGTCCAAGCGTCGGTTGATACAACGCCGTCAGATGGACAACAACAGCCGCGCCGAATGAGATGAGTAAGGTCTTGTTGCCAAAAAAGTTCAGTGAAAACGCCGAGCGGGTTGTTGAACGGGCGTTAAAGACGTTGAGCTGCTGGAAGAAGACCATCACCGTCAGCGTTGCGGTGCGAGCGAAGTCAACGCCGTTATCAAGCGTGACCGTGTAGACGATCGTCGAACCGATCATCATCACACCGGATATCATCAGCATCCTGATGAACGCTGACCAATCGATCAACTGCCCACCACCGGCTGCTTGTTTGCCCCGCATCAGGTCGTGATGACTCGGTTCGACCGTTAAGGCCATCGACATAATGCCGTCGGTCACAAGATTCATCCAGAGTATCTGGGCAGCCAGAAGCGGCAACGGCAATCCCAGGAGCAGCGCCCAGACCAGAATAAGGATCTGAGCCAACGAGGTTGAGAGTAGAAAGAAGACAACTTTCCTTAGGTTCTCCCAAATCAATCGACCCTCTTCGATGGCCGCAACAATCGCTGAAAAGTTATCGCGTAAGAGAACCATTTGGGCCGCTTCGATCGCCACATCGGTGCCGCTTTTCCCCATGGCGATGCCGATGTCGGCTTTTTTGAGCGCCGGCGCATCGTTGACACCGTCACCAGTCATCGCGACGATCTCTCCGGATCGCTGGAGCTTCTCAACGATTGTCAACTTATCAGATGGCGTTGCCCTGGCCACAACACTGATATCTTTCAGGTTATGGCGAGTAACGTCCGCCGCATGGATAACCTCACCGTGAGCATCGAGCCCGACGCGTCGCGCGATCGTCTCAGCAGTTAGTAAATGGTCGCCGGTGATCATCATGACTCGAACCCCGGCTTCCTTGGCGGTTGCCACCGCGGCACGAACGTCACTTCGAATCGGGTCAGTAATCGCAAAAAAGCCGATCAGCGTCAGATTCTTAATCGCAGCGCCCTTCAACGGCGCCGAAAGCGGCTGATCGCAGTATGAGAGCGCCACCAGTCGATAGCCGTGACGGGCGGCGGCGGCGGCTCTTTCCTCAAGCGTCACCCTACTCTGTCGCAGCAACCGACGACGATAACCATCAGCGGTCAGCACGTGCGTCGACAGTTCCAAAATTCGCTCCGGCGAGCCTTTCGTAATCAAACGATTGACGCGACCGAACCGATGGACAGATGTTGAATAGCGCAGCTCTTGATCAAACGGTATCTCCAAAAGTTCTGGGTGAGTCCGCTCCTCTTTGAAGGCATAATATCCCGCTTTGGCGGCGGCAACCGCCAAAGCAGTCTCGGTCGGATCGGTTAGTAGTTTGGCTTCGTCATTCTCCAAATCATCTTTGGATATGGTTGATGTTGTCGCAAGGCTGGCTAATTCCAACATCGAGCGAAAACCGGCGATTTTAGCAACGGCGACCGGCTTCTCGTCCTCAATGAACCGTCCAGACAATGAAAACCCGTGACCGGTCACGGTCAACTCACGATCAACCATAATCAATTTCTCAACCATCATCTTGCCTTCGGTAAGCGTTCCAGTCTTATCGACGCAAATAATCGTGGCGCTCCCAAGCGTTTCCGCTGCCGACAATCGACGGATTAGCGCGTGCCGTCGATACATTCGCAGCAACCCAACCGACAGCACAACGGTGACAGCAATCGGCAATCCTTCAGGAACGAGCGAGACGAGCATCGAGAGCGAGATACGAAGCATCTCATCGCTTGAGACTTCCTTGACGACACCGACGATGTAGACAAGAAGCGCCAAGCCGACAGCGCCGACGAGCAGATACTTCCCAAAGCGGCCGATCCGCTGCTGAAGGAACGTCGGTGCCTCTCGAACAGCCCCAACCTCTCGAGAGATTAGGCCGATTTCAGTCCGCATGCCCGTGGCGGTGACAACCGCCAGCGCTCGACCGTCAACAAAAAAGGTCGACATGTAGAGCATGTTTGTTCGCTCGAACAACGGCGCGTCATCAGCGACGACACCAACTTTTTTATGAGCGGGGATCGATTCGCCGGTGAGCGCTGCTTCGTTGACTCGAATGTTCTGGCCATCGAGGATTCGGAGATCGGCGGGGATCTTATCGCCCGCTTCAAGGACAACAATGTCACCAACAACGAGATTGGTCGCCGGTATTTTTTGCTCAACGCCGTCTCGCACAACCCGAGCCGTCTCAGCGAGATTACGACGCAAACGCTCGATCGTGCGCTCGGCTCGATACTCTTGGAAAAAACCGATTAGCGCGTTCAGCACGATCACAACACCAACCGTGACAGCATCGGTCAGCTGCCGCTCCCATAACGAGATCAGCACAGCAAAGATCAAAATAATGATGAGTGGGCTCTGAAACTGATGGAGTAGCACCAGCCAGGCTGGAACGGCCGGCTTCGCCTCGAGAATGTTCTTGCCCTGCTGCGCCAAACGTCGGACTACCTCCCGAGACGACAGCCCATCTCGATCGCTACGCAGATTTTCCAGTAGACTTGTTTCAGTTACCGCTGAAGGAACAACGCTCATAGTGCCAGCATAGCCAATCTCCGCCGGAGGAGCCACGCCCACCGGGGCTGTACCGATCAAGACAGCGTTCGTCGTTTCGCATCCTTCTCTGGCTCTGCTTGATGACCTGGAGCAAAGCTGCCGGCACTACTCGTCTCGAGCGATAATATACAGACCGATCAGGATCAGCAAAACTGGCCAAAACTTACCAGCATCAACCCAGTTGAAAAAGCCAAGATTCGCTAGAAGAAACAGAATGCCGGCCAGCACTAAGACCAAGCCGGCCCAGCCGTGCTTATTTGGTCGCTGGGTCATCTCTGCCTCCATCTTTTTCGCGCCAGTCTCAACAGCTTTACCCATTTGAGCAGCGACTGATTTTACCTTCTTAATCGGCTCATCCGGGGCCTGATCTTCGGCTGGAACCAACAAGGCAAGGATAATGTAGAGCAACAGACCGAACCCCCCAAAGAAGGTCGCTACAACAAAGATAATCCGGAAGACTGTCGGATCGATCTCGAAGTACGCGCCAAGCCCACCGCAGACACCGGCTAGTACCTTATCGCTGTTCGAACGAGTGAAGCGTTTTTGAGGAGTAGATGTCATTTGGGGCCATTTTAACGCCGAACTACCGTCTCAACAAGCGGTGACCCACCAAGAAGACGATGAAGCTCACCGCAAGCGCTACCACACCGGTTGTAATCGCCGGTCGCAGCAAGGTATCAAAGTGAGCTAGCCAAAAAAACAAACCGGTCAGTGCGAATAACAGCGCCAGCCCCAGCATCATCGACGCGAGGTGAAAGACAACGAGGGCAACAGAGAGCTGTTCGAGACGACCGAGCGCGCGCTCAACGCTACGCTGAGCGGCCTGTACAGCGCGCTCAGCCATAATCGATTGGAGCAAGCGCCACATAACCGCCCTAGTCGCGCCGCCGCGCGAGTGAAGCCAGAAGGAAACCAACCAGCACGCCCATGCCGATCGCCTGCCAGGGATGATCTTCGACATACTCCCGGCCGCGTCGTCCGTAGGCCTTGGCGCTTTCCCACTTACTTCCTGCCTCCTCAACCAGCTCGTCAGCATATCCGCCGACTTGATCACGGGCCGCGTCGTACGTCTCGCCCACACTCTCTGCCAAGCGCTCGCTAAGCGCTTTTAAATCACGTCGAAGTGACGTCAACTCTTGTTCAACACTTTTCTTCATAAGACCTCCTTTCGATCTTCAGCCTACCCGTCCTCGGACTGATATTTTTTAGGAGAACTTCCAAGACACAGAAAAACCCGACTAGTAACAGTCGGGTTTTTCTTTATAGCGCTTTACGCTTCCGGAGCCTGAGCTGGACGCTCTGACCGCTCGGTCATCGGACGAGCCTCGTTGACCGTTACCGGTCGGCCGTCGATTGCCTTGCCGTTGAGGGCTTCGATAGCTTTCGCAGCTTCTTCATCGGTAGCCATCTCAACGAAACCGAAGCCTTTGGAGCGACCAGACATCTTGTCAACGATGACTTGAGCTGATTCAACTGCACCAACTTCGGCAAAGGCGGCGCGCAAAGAGTCGTCGGTGGTATCCCATGAGAGATTACCGACAAACAATCGTTTTGCCATTATCTGCCTTTCGTAACTAATTTCACTAGGTGCGACCACTGATCTTGTGTCCGAGCCGAACCTTGCGGTCACACCCACTACAAAACCAGATACCTATACGAGTAGTATACCGTTTTTTACCGGCAATTCATATCCGACGCCGACGATCTCGTGGACGGGCTATGCCACGCGAGGACTTATCGTTGAGGCGGGATGTGCACCGCCTTAACAGCTACTCACTTCGCGCCACTGGCTATAGCTCTGAGCGATCGAAAGGCGAGCGTCCAAAAAATAATCATTACGGCAGCGAACCAGCCTGCAAGGAGGGTAAAGCCAATGACTGCCAGAACCACTGCCGCACCGACGACAGCGGCCATGACCGTCTGGGGGAGAATCGCCGCTAGAAGGAGGCCGACCAATCCAGCAAGTCCAACACCGATAATAACAAGGGCTGTCAGAAAAAGCAGGAAAGCGATCTGGAGCCCAAAATCAATCAGGACTATCCGGACAGCGCGACGAGTTTGATCGCGAAGTAAGCGATGCGCCGCTGTAACGGCCGAGAGAACCGGCAGTTGTTCAAGAACAACGGCTCGCTCAGTCATCTTCGTTATAAACGTTGCGTAACCGATAACGACGACCGATATCAAGAAAAGAAGGGCGACCATCGTCCAACCGAGCAGGCTATTGCCCGTTAGGAGCTCTGGATACATAGCTGCCATGAGGGCCGATACGGCGCTCATCATCAAACCAACAATGAGGCCGAAGACTAGATAGAAGCCCAATAACCGCCAAACAAAGCCTCGCCCGGCCTGTAGCGCCTGGCGAGTTGTTGGCATCGGCTTACCGTCTTCGGCAGATGCGCTGGCAGCGATAGCGCCGATCTTCGCCCGAATCGAAATGTACAACATGACTGCCAGCAGAGCGGCTGACACCAAGCTCACCGCAATGATTAGTTCAGTGTGAGCGATGATCCAGGTTTCGATTTGAGCGGCGAGTTGAGTCGCTTTCGCCGTCTCTTC
>JALHMV010000026.1 GCA_022843855.1 Patescibacteria group bacterium | reverse complement strand
CTTTAACAACCGAGAAGTCAGCAAACGATTCGTTCACGTCGGGTGGCAAGACGGTCAGGCCTAGTCGGTCACACTCACTTATCTCAATCGAGATTCGATCGATGTCGCCGAGGTCGCTCGTCATGAGTGCGGCCATAAAGCAGTCGGGGTAATGCGCTTTTAGGTACGCGGTTTGATAAGCGATCATGGCGTAACAAACCGCGTGGCTCTTGTTGAAACAGTAGGCGGCAAAGTCTTCGAGCTGGACCCAGATCGCTTCGGCTTTGCTCGCAGTAACGCCGTTTTTGGTTGCGCCGGAGATAAACTTCTCCTTCATTTCCGCCATCAGTTTTGGAATTTTTTTACCGATGGCCTTGCGGAGCGTATCGGCCTCGGGCCCGGTAAACCCGCACATATCTTTACTCATGCGCATGACCTGTTCTTGATACACGGGGATGCCAAACGTTTCACGAAACGCATCCTCAGCAAGCGGGTGCATGTACTCGACTGCTTCTTTACCGTTTTTCCGATCGATAAAGCTCTGAATCCACTGCATCGGGCCCGGCCGGTATAGGGCAACCATCGCCGTAATGTCGTCGAATCGGTTGGGCTTGAGTTCTTTGATGTAGCGTTTCATGCCGGCCGATTCCAACTGAAAAACACCGGTCGTGTCGCCGCGGCCGAGTAGCTCAAATGTCTTCGTGTCGCCCTCCGGCAAGTTGTAGATATCAATTTTGTCACCGTGGACGGCTTCGATAATCTCACACGCTTGGCGCATGATCGTCAGGTTCGACAGCCCTAAAAAGTCCATTTTTAAGAGACCGATTTTCTCGATCGGGTTCATTGAGTACTGAGTGACTTGGTGTACGTCGCCGCCTTGAGCGGCCTGAACAGCGACGTACTGATCAAGCGGTTCCTGTGAAATTACAATCGCACAGGCATGCTGGGAGGCGTGTCGGACGGTTCCCTCGAGCTTCATCGCCTGATCAAGGAGCTGGTGTGCTTCAGGATCTTTGTCGTAGATCTCCTTAAGTTCTGGAGCTTCTTTGACGGTCTTTGAGAGCGGGATGTGGCGGCCTTGAAGCGGTGGCGGCACTGCTTTGGCGATAGCATCAACCTGCGTGTACGGCATGCCAAGCACGCGACCAACATCCCTAACAGCAGCCCGGGCCATAATCGTTCCGAAGGTGATAATGCCGGCGACGTGATCTTCGCCGTACTTCTTGCGGACGTAATTAATCACTTCGCCGCGCCGGGTATCTTCAAAGTCCATATCGATATCCGGCATCGAGATGCGGTTTTCGTCTAAGAATCGCTCAAACAACAAGCCGTATTTGAGCGGATCGACGTTAGTAATACCGGTGACGTACGCCATCAGCGACCCAGCCGCCGAGCCGCGCCCTGGTCCGACGAAGATACCTTGAGATTTAGCGAAGTTAATAAGGTCGGCAGTGATCAAGAAGTACCCAGCAAAGCCCATGTTGGTAACAACTTTTAGTTCGTGCTCGAGCCGTTCTCGAATCTCGGGCGTAACTTCCGTGTAGCGTTTTTGCAGCCCTTCTTCGCACCATTTTTTGAGGAGACTTGCCTCTGATTCGCCGGCTGGGAGCGGAAATCTCGGTAGCAGTTGCTGTCCGAGCGGAATCTCGAGGTTGACCATCTCCGCAACCTTAAGGGTGTTCTCGAGTGCCTCGGGGACGTCGGGAAACGCCGTTGCCATTTCTTCGGCGGTTTTCAGCGAGAAATCGCCGGTATAGAGCATCCGATCCTTGTCGCTGACCAAGCGGCCGGTTTGGATACAGACCAAAATGTCGTGGGTGTTATGATCCTCGGCGTTGACGTAGTGGGTGTCGTTGGTGGCGATGAGTCCCAGACCGGTTTTCTTGGAAAGGGCTTTAATGTGTTCGTTGACGACCTGCTGCTCGGGAATGCCGGGGTGGTGTTGCAACTCCAGATAGTAGTTATCTTTACCGAATATTTCTTGATAGGTACGAATTACTTCCTCGGCGCCCCCCAGGTCGTTTTCCTGGATCCGTCGCGACGTTTCGGATGCCAAGCACGCTGAGGTGGCGATCAAACCTTCTGAGTAGCGACTAAGGATCTCCCGGTCGAGCCGCGGCTTGTAGTAATAGCCTTCAAGGTGGGCCAGCGAGGTGAGCTTGATGAGGTTCTTATAGCCAGTCAGGTTTTTGGCAAGCAGTACTAGGTGGTACGGACGGTTATCGGCCCCTTGTGACTTGTCGGTCCGTGCCCTGGGTGCGACGTAGGCTTCTTGGCCGATAATTGGTTTGATGCCGGCCTTCTGACAAGCGAGATAGAAGTCGATCGCGCCGTGCATAACACCATGGTCAGTAAGCGCTAACGCCGGCATGCCGAGCGTGGCTGCCTTATCAACGAGCTGCTCGATCTTGCCGAGGCCATCAAGCAGTGAATAGTGGCTGTGAACGTGAAGATGGACAAAGTTGGGCTGGGCCATTACTTTCTTTGTATCAAAGCGGTGCCCGCGCACAATGGCGGTCGGGGTGGTTGCATTTTCTACTCTGGTGGACTAGAATTTGTGTACCCATGGCATCAACAAAAGCCAAAGGCTCGACAAAAAACGGTCGCGATTCCCAGAGCAAGCGACTGGGCGTTAAGCGGTACGGCGGTCAGCTGGTTAAAACTGGCGACATTATCGTGCGACAACGCGGGAGCAAGTTCTTTGTTGGTGTTGGTGCTAAATTGGCAGGTGACGATACGATCTTTGCGCTCAAAGATGGCGTCGTCGCTTTCCAAGTTCGGAAAGTGAGCTCGCACACCGGCAAACGTTCCTCGCGGACGTTTGTCACCGTTCGGTAAGTTCCGCCGAACGCGCACTTCGACATGGTAGAGGGCGAAGGACTGCCCCAACGACGCAACACCACTGGTGGGGACATATGGCAACATCATCACAAGATCTCGAGAGAGCAGGGACGGCCCTGCTCCAAGAAAATGGCTTTCGGGCCAATGGCTCGTCGGTCAACGACCCCTGTTTGGAAGAAGTCGGTTACACGACGCTCGATCCCGGGGTTCTCGCCTCGCTTCGCTCCGTTCGGGGCGGCGGCGGAGCAGTCCGCCGCTGTCGACTCGGCCGATGGCCGCAAGGAAGCGCTGCTGACGCCGGTGACGATTCGGACAACAACCAGACCCTGATCGAGCGGGCGCTCGAGGGTCTCTAAGCCCCGACCAACATTCGCGCCTCGCCGGATCCGGCGAGGCGCAGATCTTGAACTACGACCATGATTACAGTAATACCGAGACTGAAACCGTACCAAGTCTACCTCCTCCGTCCGGATCAGACAGGTTACCGTTCGGTCCGAAGTCGCTTTCGTTCGCTCGCTGCGGACGATCAGCCGGTACTAACCGGTATCGTTGTCCCGATCCCACCAGAGGCTGCTCTGACCGGGCGACTGCTCCTCCTGATTCAGTACTGTCTCGAACAAGTCTTCGCCGGCCAAGTCTGCGCCCTGACCGATTACCAATCGATGGATGTCGGTCGGTTCTTCGACGGCTTGACGCTAACCGGCGAGCAGCAGATCCACGCGCTCGCTCATTTGGTTCTTGCGTGCGCCAACGAGCTCGTTGAGGGTGAGCAGACCGAGCTACATGACTGTTTGACAGTCACAGGCGAGACAATGATCGTCTGGTTCTCTGCCGAGATCGATCCCGACCGGCTGCGCAACATTGTTACTGATCTCCACAGCGACCTTGAGGCGCTCATGAGCGGCGTAATCCAGGGCCGGATCGAGGGCGCCATCTTCCCGTGATCCCCACTCTCCAGGTGGGGATCAACCATATTACCGTTGCCTTCTTCTGGCTCATGCGCTACAATAATCAGGCTAATCATGGATCGCCACGCTATTATTCGAGCAATCGAAACCAAACAGCAGAGAACCAACACTCCCGACATTCGAGCCGGTGAGACAGTTCGTGTTCACTATAAAATCCGCGAAGGTAACAAGGAGCGAATTCAGGTTTTTGAAGGGTTGGTTATCGCCGCCCGGCGCGGCCGAACTATTCAGGGAAGCTTTACGGTTCGTAAAGTTGTCTCCGGTGTTGGTGTCGAGCGTACTTTCCCGCTTCACAGCCCGCACATCGCCAAGATCGAACGGGTTAAGTCCGGCAAGGTTCGCCGTGCTAAGCTTTATTTCGTTCGCCGTCACGCCCAATCGCCAAAGCGCTTCCGCCTGAAAGATAAGGGTATCGCCGGCACTATTTGGGAAGACGTTGCTAAGGAGCAGGAAGCCATCGCCCAAGGCGAAGAGGTGATTGAAAATACCGAAGTCGCACCAGAAGCCGAGCCGGTTGCTGAAGAAGTCAAAACCGAGGAAAGTAAGGCTGATGAGTCAGCAGAGCAAGAAGCTGGGACAGACGGGGGAGACGCTAGCGACGCTACTACTGCAGAAGAACCGACACCGGATTCTGGCTCGGAACCTACGAACTAAGTACGGCGAGATCGACATCCTCTCGGAAGAGGGCAAGACAATTGTGGTGACCGAGGTAAAAACAAAGACCTCGGATTTTTTTGGCGCCGCTATCGAGATGATCACGCCGGCCAAACAGCGCAAGTTGGTTTTGCTGACACATGAGCTGCAAGCGAGATACCAGACGGATAACGTTCGGATTGACGTTATTTCTGTGGACAACGCAGCTGGATCGCCACGACTCAAGCACCACAAAGGTGTGATCGAGTACCGCGGCTAACTAGCTGGTTTTCTTCCTAACCTGAAGCCGCTACAATCTCGAGTAGATGACAGACAATATTGTTCGGGTTCGAATTGCGCCGTCGCCGACTGGCAAGCTCCACATCCTCGCCAATGGCTCGGAATGCAGCTCAGAAAGCATGGTTTGTGATGTCTGAAGTAGTACGAGTCAGAATTGCTCCCTCCCCCACGGGGAAACTGCACATCGGCACCGCGCGGACGGCCTTATTCAACTATCTTTTTGCCAAAAAACACGAGGGTAAGTTTATCGTCCGGATGGAGGATACCGATCGTGAGCGTTCGACCGATGATTTTGAGCGCGATATTTTAGACGGTCTTCTTTGGTTGGGCATGCCGTGGGACGAAGGTCCGGAAGTTGGCGGGCCGGCTGAGCCGTACCGCCAACGCGATCGGGCTGGTATCTATCAAGCCTTCATCGATCAACTGCTCGAGTCAAAAGCGGCCTATCGTTGTTTCTGTACGCCCGAGGAGCTGGAGCAAGAACGAGCTGAACAACAAGCCAAAAAACTTCCACCGCGTTACTCTGGTAAGTGCCGTAAACTGACAGCTGATGAAGCTGCTGCGCACGAGCAGGCAGGTAAGCCGTTTACGGTGCGATTTGCTACGCCAGCCGGGAAGGTCGAGTTTGAAGACCTGATTCGTGGCCACGTCGAATTCGACGGCGAGCTGTTCGGAGATTTTGTCATTGTTCGGTCCGACGGGACGCCGCTCTTCTTGTTGGCGAACGTCATCGACGACCACTTGATGGAGATCACTCACGTTCTGCGTGGTGAGGATCACCTCTCAAATGCAGGCAAACAGATCTTGCTCGCCAAAGCACTGAACCTTTTCTCACCGGAATTTGGTCACTTCCCCTTAATTCTTAATACCGATCGCAGCAAGATGAGTAAGCGAAAAAACCCGGTCGCGATTTCTGACGACTACAAAGCTAAGGGCTTTTTGCCCGAAGCGCTTGTTAATTTTATCGCCCTCCTTGGTTGGTCATCGGGCACCGATCGCGAGCTTTATTCGCTCGGTGAGCTGATCGACGAATTTCAGATCGAGCGCGTCGGCCGCAGCCCGTCGATTTTCGACCTAGAAAAATTAACATGGATGAACGGGTACTATATCCGTCACTTGGCGATCGGCGACCTAGCTAACCGCGCCGAAGTGTTTATCACCAACCCCATAATCAAGCAGGCGGCGCTTAAGAGCCCAGAGTTTCATCTTCAGGCACTGTCTTTAGTGCAGGAGCGTCTCAAGACTTTGGCTGAGGTTGAGGAGCAGATTGAGTTTTTCTATCAGGACCCAGTTTACGAGACAGCGCTGTTGATCGCCAAGAAGTCTAACCGTGAACGAACGCAGAAAGCACTGACAGTCGCTCTCGAGGCGGTTGGTCAACTGAAGGAGCTGACGCTCGAGCAAATTGAGCTGGCGCTGCGTGGTGCGGCAAAAAACGCCGAACTCGCTGACGGCGAGCTGCTCTGGACGGTCCGGGTGGCGTTGTCCGGAAGAGCCGCCTCACCGGGAACGTTTGAATTGATCGAGGTCTTCGGCCGCGACGAGGCGTTGAAGCGCCTGAAAAGTGGTTTGAAGAAGCTCGGCTAAGCCTTTCTGCCTCGAACATCCTCTGATAGAATGTCTGGTGATTCGGTTCGGGGCTCGTGCTCGATCCGAGAGATATTGAGCGAGCATTCCCGAGTCGTCTAGTGGTAGGACGCTAGATTCTGGCTCTAGTAACCGGGGTTCGAATCCCTGCTCGGGAACAATACAAAACCCGCCCAAATGGGCGGGTTTTGTATTGTCTGCGAAGCAGCTCGAACAGTTTGGGGAGCAAGCGGGTTCGACTACGGAAGAGTCGTGTGTCGATCGATTGAGCGTAGTCAGGTATGATACGCTCAATGAACGTCTTGCATCTTGTTGAACGGTCCTTACGTCTGTCGCGTCAACATACTGTTCTGTGGAAACTTGGTTTGTTGGCGCTGTTGGCTGAGCTGGTAACCAGCAGCGTTCTCTCGGGGCCAGTTGTGCCAACAGCAGAACCGAGCGCTGAAGAGACGGCGAAAGCGACTCAACTCGCCGCTCAAATCGAAACCTGGATCATCGCTCACACTGAACTAATCATTGCGGTGAGCTTGGTGTCAGCCGCTGTGCTGGCAGTTATGTTGTACATATCGATTCGAGCGAAGATCGGCGCTATCGCTGCCAGCGCATCTGCCGAAGACGGTAAGCCGATGCCGACAACTCGCCAGGCGCTACAAGCCGCGCGAGGCTTCATGTGGCGGTTATTGGGCTTCTATCTAGTCTTCGGCCTGATTGTTGGTCTGATGATGAGCGCCGTATCGAGCCTCATGGCAGCTATTTATCCAGAGCTCCTGGAGGGCAATAGCCTGGTCGGTTGGACGATTGTCGCCCTTCTTTTCTTGATATCGATCGTCGTCGTCGGTTACGCGACGTTTATAACGAAGATGACTGAGCGAGCTGTTGTTCTTGAACGGCTGCCGGTTCTGTCGGCCGTGACAGCGGCACATCGCTTACTTCGCGATCAAACTCGTCGCGCCGTCCGGATTGTCCTGATCGATTTCGGGCTCCAGATTGCTTTCCTACTTTTTCTGACGGCCCTTGTTATTATCGGCGTTGGACTTGCTGGATTGGTCGGCCTCCTTCTAGCGGCGATTCTCCCTCAGACGGTCATGGCCGCTGTCGTCGGTGCGGCAGTGGTTCTGGCAGTCATTGGCTTTACCCTCCTTGCAGGCTGGTTCGCTGCGGTAATGATTATTTTTTGGACGCTCGCCTATCGATCGCTCAGAGTTATAGCTAGTGCCCCGAAGTGAGTAGCTGTTGAGTCGGTGCGCATCCCGCTCAAAAAACAAGTCCTCGCGTGGTAT
>JALHMV010000025.1 GCA_022843855.1 Patescibacteria group bacterium | reverse complement strand
GTTACCGGCCGTAAAGGCTCCGAGGCCAAAGCCTCGTTATCTAACCTGAAGTAGGCTAAAATATTCGGTGATGAGTACTGACATCAACGAACAACTTCGAGACGCTGAGGCGCTCCTCACCGACCCTGAAACCGACAGCGCAATCAGGGAGATGGCCAAAGCTGAGATTAAGAGACTGCGAGAGCAGATCTACGTTGAAGACCCCTTAAACCAGCGTAACGCTGTCATCGAAATCCGGGCCGGCACTGGGGGCGACGAAGCCGAACTCTTCGCAGGCGAGCTTTTACGTATGTACTCTCGGTTCGCCGAACGACAGGGCTGGAAAGTCGACCTAGTCGAGCTTAACCGAAGCGAACTCGGTGGCGTTAAGAGCGCTGTTCTCTCAATCCGCGGCCAACAGGTTTACTCACGACTCCGATTCGAAGGCGGCGTCCACCGCGTTCAGCGCGTTCCCAAAACGGAAAAATCTGGCCGCATCCACACTTCAGCCGCCTCTGTCGTCGTCCTACCAGAAGCACGAGAGGTTGATGTTCACATCCGACCCGATCAGATTCGCGTTGATGTATATCGCGCCGGTGGTCACGGCGGCCAAGGCGTCAACACAACGGACTCGGCCGTCCGATTAACCCACATTCCCACAGGCATCGTTGTTACCTGTCAGGACGAGAGAAGTCAGTTGAAGAATAAGGAAAAAGCGATGGGGGTGCTTCGAACACGTCTCTGGGAAGCAGAACTAGCCAAGCAACAAGCCGAAACAGGAGCAGCTCGTCGATCGATGATAAAGACAGGTGATCGGTCGGATAAGATCCGTACCTACAACTTCCCCCAAAGCCGCGTTACCGATCATCGCATTAATACCAGTTGGCATAATATCGAGGCGATCATGGATGGTTCGCTTGAAACGATGACGAACGACCTAATTGCCGCCGATCTCGGAATCGACGATGACAATTAACGAACTATTGCGGAACCTGAGCGGCACGCTCCAGGAGGCTGGCTACATCCACGGCCAACGTGAGGCGGAGATTATTCTTGGCCACTTAACGACCCTTGATACCGCCAAGCTCTTTACAAGCGGTGAGGACGAGGTAGATCAACAAATCGTCAATCGTGCCCAGAAGGCAGTTGCCCAGCGCATCCAGGGGCGGCCGCTTGCCTACATCATTGGCACACAGCAATTCTTAGGCCTTCACATGAAAACAGACGAACGGGCGCTCATTCCGCGGCCAGAGACCGAGCACCTTGTCGAATTACTTGTTAAAAAGATTCGGGCGCGCAAGCTTGAGCGCAGCGAAATCCTTGAAGTTGGCACAGGCGCCGGACCGATCGCGATCGCTCTTACAAAGTATTTTCCGTCTAGCAAGATCACTGCCACTGATATCTCGGCCGAAGCGCTGGAGTTGGCGGAGGATAACGCGCAACTACTTGGCGCCGACATTACTTTTATCGAAAGTGACCTCCTAGAGAAGGTGCCGGTCAAACCCTACGAAGTAATCGTCGCTAACCTTCCGTATGTCCCAGAAGAACGCCTCGCCTTTGTCTCCGACGAAATCTTAGACTGGGAGCCGATGGTGGCCGTGCAAGCTGGAGAAGATGGTTTCGCCTATATTCGTCGCTTCCTCGAAACAGTGAAGCCGTATACTACCGGTGAATCGGTTATTGCTCTTGAGATGTGGCACACTCACGGCGTGCTCGTAGAAGAGCTGGTGCAGACCCTTTTCCCGGATGCGAGCGTTGAGATAAGGCAAGATCTAGCCGGCTTCGACCGATTTGCGGTCATTACTCTTTCGTAGCTAATCGAGCGACCCGAGCGTCACTTGAATCGAGAGCGTTTCCTTATCTCGCAAGACCGTCAGAGTAACGGTATCGCCGGGATTATACTTACGAATTAGACGAGTAAGGGGGTTTGCTTCGGTAATCTCGTCGTTATTCACTTTCTGGATGATATCGCCTTGTTTTATCCCCGCTTTCTCAGCTGGGCCGCCGGCGGCGACCGCTGGACTGGTTCGGCTACCAGTGATGAGCGCGCCCTTTTCGACTGTTAAGTTGAGCGATGTAGCGATCGCCTTGGTGATCGGCTGAAAACGAACACCGATATAGGCCTGGATAATCTTACCGTTCTTTTTATAGCTCTCGAGCGCCTTCTTCACCTCATTTACGGGAATAGCAAAGCCGATTCCTTCGGCGTCACCAGCAATGGCCGTGTTAACGCCAACGACCTGACCGCCGAGAGTAAGCAGCGGCCCCCCAGAGTTGCCGGGGTTAATCGCCGCGTCTGTCTGCAGTAAACCGTAGAGTGACTCGGTGCCGCCCCGTCCGTCTGACGGATTAGCTGTCCGTTCCTTGGCAGAGATAACTCCAACCGTCACAGAGTTTTGTAGCTCCCCGAGAGCATTACCGATGGCAATGACCCATTGACCGACTTCAACCCGATCGGAATCGCCTAGGTCAGCAACGGCTAAGCCGGACGCTTCAACCTTTAAAAAAGCAATGTCGTTGGATGGGTCTTGGGCAACAACCTTACCGTCAAACGTTTTATCTGCTGACGTCGTGACGGTAAATCTCTCACCGCCTTTGACAACATGTTTATTGGTAGCAATTAAGCCGTCGCTCGTCACGATGAATCCGGTACCAGACGCCGCTGGCGCTTCGATCACCCCAAGTCCGAAGACGTCTCGGGTCGCACTCCCGATGCTAGTGATGCTGACGACAGCCGGATCAACCTTCTTGCTGGCATCGATGATGGCCGAGGACTCCTCGACGATTATCTTGCTCGATTTTGTGGTATTGATATCAAAAACTTTGAGCTCATCAAGCCCTAACCGGGATCGGATTCGCTCACCGGTCGGCGTTACCGAGAGAAAGTACATCGTACCGACAACGGCCGCAACCGAGACGAGTATCGTTACGCAGACAACGAGAACCAAAAACGGGCGCTGCTTTAACTCTGGCTTCATTCCACAATCTCCAATTCTATTTCTTCTTCTTTGAGGTTCCGGAACCTGAACCATGGATGGCGCGCAGAACCGACTCGAGCGCCGTTGCGATCGTTCCCATATTAACAATTGCTGGAACGATGTCAGCAACAAAATCTCTAAACGTTGTCGACAGATGTTCGATGCGACCCATCATCCGGTTAGCTCGGTAGAGCAAGACGATAAGATAGATCAACGCGACGATAAAACCAACGAGCACAACAGCCGCAAGCGTGTTTATGAGTTCAATACTTACCATTTTTCCTCCTTAGACTACGATCCTTCAGATCTCTTTTAGTATAGCTCACGAAGACTTCCCTCCTCGTTTTTGCAGAACGATCCAGGATGCCTTATATTCACGTTCGTTCACTTAGTCTTCCCTCCTCGTTTTTGCAAAACGATCCAGGATGCCTTATCAAACGTTGAGTTCGGTAGAACGTGGAGGAGCCCGTCGCCGTCCCGCAAACGAATCTTCCGTGCGTCCATCTTCTCGACCGTTCCCTCGATTTCGCCGACCTTAAGCGTATCACCGACGTTAAAATCAGGATCTTGAGCTAGAAAAACTCCGGATATCAAATCTTGAACGAGCGAGGAGGTTCCAGCAGTAACCGCCAACCCCGCTATCGCGACAAAGCCAGAAAGCGCAAACGCCAGCTGAGTTAGGCCGATTTGCTGCAAAAGTGCGGCAATTAACAGCAACCAGAGCGCCAGACTAACAACCGAGAGGAGAATATCTTTGAGAGCCTGCTTAGCACGAGAGACCTTGACCAACCCGCTCACCAACGCCAAGAGTAACCGAATAACAATGTAGCCGAAGAGAAAAGTCAGTAACAGCTGTGGCAATTTATCCCAGGCGCGGCCAAGGATATCTACTACCTGGTCACCAAACGAAGAGAGTTGCATTAATTAAACTGTAGCACAGGTTGACCGATGATCAGTCGTTTAGCTGACGCTCTAACTCTTCGCGAACCTTTTGGATGTTGGCGCGACCCTGGGTTTTGGCCATCACTTGGCCAACCAACGCCTGGAAAGCAGCGGTTTTACCTGATTTGTAGTCAGCAACGGGTTTAGAATTCTCATCAATAACAGTTTTGACGATCGGCTCCAGATCGAGTGTGCTCATAAAACTGGCCGATGCCTCGACCAAACCCTTAGTTTCAGCCTGGGCCAACACTTCCTTGGCCGTTTCATTTGTCCAACCGTTCTCGGCCTTTAGCTCAATGAACTGGATCAATGTCTCAACATCTGTCGGGCCGGAGAAAGTGATAAGTGTTTTAGCAGCTTCGGCAACCATCTCTGGCTTAAGCGCTTGAACACCCTTAAGCAAGTCGAAGTAACCCTTATCAATTACGGGCTGGACAAGCTCATTCTTGATACCAAGGGCTACCAACTCTCGGCGCTGATCCTCGGGTAGCAAGTGACCGCCCCCGACGCCGTCCTCGATCCGAACGATCGGCAGATCTGGTTCTGGGAAGTAGCGGTAGTCTGCACTCGTTTCTTTGGAGCGCATGGCCACCGTTTTGCTTTCGGGATCATTCCAGGTTCGCGTCTCGGCGATAATCGTCTCCCCCGCTTCCAGAGCCTGGGTTTGGCGCTCAAACTCGTACTGAATCGCTTTCCGAACACCACGGAACGAGTTGATGTTCTTAACCTCAACCTTCGTACCAAGTTCGCCGCTCTTGGAAACCGAAATATTAGCCTCGCAGCGCATCTGACCCTTCTCCATATCGGCCGACGAGATTTTGAGCGAGCGCATAATTCGTTGTAGCTCCTGACAGAAGCGCTTGACCGATTCGGCGGAGTGAAAATCGGGTTCAGTGACGATCTCTAAGAGCGGCACGCCGGCTCGGTTGAAGTTGACGAGTGAATGAGTTTTGTCCGGTGCGTGCATCAGCTTACCGGCATCTTCTTCGAGGTGAGCGTGGTGGAGGTGATGTTCGGCGCCGTCGATAACAATTACACCGCCCTGCACCAACGGCGCCACCGACTGCGACAGCTGGTAACCCTTCGGCAGATCTGGGTAGAAGTAGCTCTTACGTTCCCAAAACGTTTCTGTCGGAATGGTGGCGTGAATTGCTCGACCAAACCGAACGACCATGGCGATCGCTTCTTTATTCAAGAGCGGCAGCGCTCCCGGTAACCCGTAACAAACCGGACAAACAAGGATATTAGGCCGGGAACCGAACGGTTCGTTGAGACAGCCGCAGAACATCTTGGTCTTGGTTTCGAGCTCTACGTGAACCTCCACCCCAACCGTCAGCTGATACGTCATCACTTCAGCCCCCGCATTGCGCTAATGCCGCCCTCAAACGCGTTGAGGTGTGTTGTTATCTCCCACTCGGCCACAAAACTCCCCGCCTCGTGAACTAACTCGTTACGTTTAATATGCGCTTGCCAGAGTTTTTGATAGACGTGGTTCGGCAAGACTGTTCGCAAACTCTTCAGTCGTTCGCCAAACGTCGTGCCCGCTACCCCAGCCTGCTTCATGATCGAGTCAACTAAGATATCGGCCTGGATGAGCGCTTGCTTGGTATCGGCTTGAGCCTTGGAGCTAGCTTGGACCTGGATCGCTCGCCACCGACCTTCAATATCAAGCCAGTCTACTTTACGAAATGCGGTTTTGGAGCCTGGTCCGCCAAAGAAAAGGTCTTTCAAAAATCCCATCTCAACCTTTCACCAACTGGTTAATCCGTTCGACAACCACCGACCCCACCCAAAGGAGGAAAATCGTGACCGTGACGGCAAGAGTGACTTTACGCAGGTACTGGAGTTGAGGAGCAACTCGAGTAGCTCGTCGCATCTCAACCGCCTGCTTCTCGGCTTGAACGACCGCTACGCGAGCCATTTTTTTCTCCCGAGCTCTTTTACCCATGAAAGTCTCCCGACGGCTTCTTGGTATGAAAATCCGTCTCTGCTTGAAAAGCCTTCGCCAGCGCCAAGACTAGGTTATCCTTGGTTTGCGCAGCGGTGATCTGGCCGCCGATCGGTAGCCCGGACTTTGTGAATCCAACCGGTAACGAGATAGCCGGCACTAAACCTAGATCGGCCGGAACGGTGAGGAGGTCGCATTGATACATCGCCACTGGGTCATTGGCTTTTTCACCAATTTTAAAAGCGGGTGTGGGTGTTGTCGGATTAATAATGACGTCCACCGATTGAAAGGCGTCCTCAAATTCGCGGATAACCTGTCCTTGAATTGTAACTGCTAGCTGGTAGTAGGCGTCGTAGTGTCCGACCGACAGCGCGTAGGTTCCAATCAGAATGCGACGCTTTACCTCGGCACCGAACAGCGCTTTGGTGCGTCGATAGCGATCGAGAAGCGTTTCCGGTTCGGTTACTGCCTTCTTCTGAAAACGAATACCATCGAAGCGGGCTAGGTTGGCCGACGTTTCGGCCGGCAATATGATGCAATAGGCGTTTAGGGCTTGTGGCGCGGTCGGTAGCGTCACGTCAACAACTGTTGCCCCCTTTGCTTTTAACCAGTCGACGAACCGCTGATTTGCTTCCTTAACTTCCGGATCGATATCGAGCCGCCATAGGTCTGTCGGCAATCCAACTCGCAGCTTTGCAAAATCCACCGCTGTCGGCTCATAGGTGTAGTCAATCGTCGTTTGGTCAAGCGGGTCCTGGCCGGCGATGACAGCAAAAACTTTCTCTACTTCAGCGGCTGTTCGAGCGATCGGCCCGATGACATCGTAAGAAGGGGCGAGCGCGATTAAGCCGTAGCGGGAGACGCTACCGTACGTCGGCTTAAAGCCTGTCACCCCGCAGAAAGCGGCCGGTTGGCGAATCGAGCCGCCGGTGTCGGAGCCGAGCGCTACGTCACAAAGACCAGCCGCAACCGCAGCTGCCGATCCGCCCGATGATCCGCCGGCGACCAGCTCAGTATTCCACGGGTTTTTTGTCACACCGTAGGCTGAGTTCTCCGTACTTGATCCCATCGCAAACTCGTCAAGATTGGTTTTACCTGATAGCGTAACCCCGGCAGCCCGCAGCTTCTTGATAACCGTTGCGTCGTACGGGGAGATATACCCATCAAGAATCTTTGAGGCAGCCGAAAGCGGCCAGTCCTGAACGGCGATATTATCTTTAACCACTAGGTTCAGTCCGGACAACGGACCGTTCCCGCTAACGATCGGCTCCAAGTCGGGATGCAGAAAGGCGTTCAGCGTATCACGCATTTTCTTCCCCAAAGACAGCGGGCACGACCACCTGACCGTCGTGAAAATCAGGGCGCGCAAGCGCCGCAATTTGCTCGATTGTTAAGCCGGTTTGAGCCGGCTCATCGGCGCGCAAATCGTTCAGCTCAACCACCCTTTTTGTTGGTGACTGTGAGTCAAGCTTGACGCGCTGGAGTTGATCAACAAAATCCAAGATTTCCGGTAACTGCTGGCCGAGACGGCTCTTTTCTTCAGCCGATAAATCAAGCCTGGCTAGGTTGGAGAGGTGGTCAAGTTCGGCGGGTGTTAGCTGTGTCATATCTGGTGTGAGTATAGCAACCGAGCCAGACTCACTCAACCAGAGATCAGTTTTTGAAAATCGGCTTCCGAAAGAATCGTAATCCCCAGCTGTCGCGCCTTATCTGCCTTAGAGCCCGCGCTCGTTCCCACCACCACCAGGTTGGTATTTTTTGAGACCGAGTCGTTCACATCGGCGCCATTAGCTCGCGCCAGCGCCTGCGCTTCTTGGCGGGTCATCGTTTCGAGCGAACCAGTGAAGACGATCGATTGACCGGCTAACTTACCTGTTTTCTTTTCCGGGGCAGTAATACGCATCTCTCGCTTCAACTCGCTCAGGAGTTCGCGATGACTCGGCAAGGCAAAATACGTTGCAATCGACTCGGCGACGATCGGCCCAACGTCCGGAACGGCCTTCAGCTCCTCAGCCGTCGCCTTCTCCATCTTTTCGAGCGAAGCGAAGTGCCGAGCGAGGGCCTCTGCTGTTTCGACGCCGACGTGACGGATGCCAAGTGCGTAAATAAATCGAGCCAGCGGCACCCGCCGACGTGCGTTAATCGACGCGATAATGTTTTTTGCCGATAGCTCGCCGAATCGCTCCAGGCCAACGATATTTTCTTCCTTTAGCTTAAATAAATCAGCCTGGTTACGGATAAGTCCGGCATCGTAAAAGGCGTCGATCACCTTTGGGCCAACCCCGGTAATATCGAGCGCCGCTCGACTCGTAAAATGCCGCAACTGCAGCAAGTGTGAACCGTAACACTCCTTGTTAGTACACCGGTAAGCCGCTTCGCCGCTTTTGCGTTCGACCAGCGAACCGCAGATCGGACAGGTCCGCGGAAAATGGAAGACCCGCTCCTTACCCGAGCGCAGCTCAACGACCGGTCCAACAACTTCTGGAATAATATCGCCGGCTTTTCGAACAACAACGGTGTCGCCGATCAAAATGCCCTTGCGCTTGATCTCGTCCTCGTTGTGTAGTGTCGCCCGCTTAACTGTCGTGCCGGCTAACTGCACCGGTTCGAGTTCGGCAACGGGTGTAAGGGTGCCTGTTCGACCGACTTGGATGGTAATCTCTTTCAATTTCGTTGTCGCTTCTTCGGCCGCCCATTTGAATGCTAGGGCACCGCGAGGGGCGTTCCCCACGCTGCCAAGTCGCTCGTATTTCGCTCGGTCATTGATAGTGACCACGACACCGTCAACCTGGAAGGGCAGCTTCGGACGTTGGGCTAGCAACTCTTCCCAGACCGCTATCACCTGCTCGGCCCTTTGGACGGTTTTGGCCCGTTCATCAGTTGTAAAGCCAAGGCGATCAAGCAAAAGATGCTCGTGGCTGTGTGTTTCGGTTTTAACCCCCCGCAACCCGTAGGCCATAAAGGCCAGTGGTCGCTTGGCGGTCAGCTCAGGATCCAGTTGTCGAACCGCTCCCGCCGAGGCGTTGCGAGGGTTGGCAAAGAGCGGCTCCCCGCGAGCGGAGCGTTCATCGTTCATCTGTTGAAAATCTTTGAGCGGCATGTAAATCTCGCCCCGAACTTCGATCTC
>JALHMV010000024.1 GCA_022843855.1 Patescibacteria group bacterium | reverse complement strand
GTCTCGGCGTTTGTTGGCTCGCTCTTGGGAGCGTTACTTCTCTACTGGATCGGAAAATTGATCAAAGACGAGGCGCTCGAGTCGTTTATCGATCGTCACGGCCGGTGGTTGACTGTTGACGTCGACGACCTGCGCCGATCACGCCAGTGGTTTGATCGCTATAGCCGAACCGCGGTGCTTTTCGGCCGGTTGATCCCCGCGGTTCGATCGTTGATTTCGATTCCAGCCGGACTGACTCGAATGAAAATCGTTCCGTTTCTGGTTTTCTCGGCTATCGGAACTGGAGTGTGGTCATCGGTTCTGGCGATCACTGGTTTCCTACTCGGTCAGGATTATGAACGAATTCGCCATATTATCGACCCGCTTACAACTATAGTCGTCTGCGCTGTTGTGGCGATCTATCTCTACCGGCTTATTTTTCCCAGGCGTAAACCTGGATCATAGCGATCTCGTTCGGTATAATCAAAGCTATCGGTTTGGGCCATTAGTTCAGCGGTAGAACAACGGACTCTTAATCCGTGTGTCGGTGGTTCGATCCCACCATGGCCCACAAAAAAGACGGACCCGATTTGGGTTCGTCTTTTTTGTGCGTTGGGAGCGAACAGCGGCCGTTAGGCCGCGGGTTCGACTACGAGCAATTAATTTTAATTGCGAGGAGTGAAGTCGCTTGCGACGTAAATCCCACCATGGCCCACAAGAAAATCCCGGTCTTCATGGCCGGGCTTTTCTTTTGCCTAATGTGGGGCGACCCAGGTCGAAGGCCGAGGTTCGACTGCGAGCGAACTAAAAGTTTGCGAGAAGTGGAGCGGCGTTAGCTGCAGAAATCCCACCATGGCCCACAAAACTAGGAGAAGGAAGCGAACGCTTCCTTCGTGTTAGTCGAACCAGGCGTCGTACGGACGAACTGGCAGGTATGGGTTGAAGATTCCGCCGTAAAAGATTCGAGCACTCACACAGCGACCGAGAGCTTTACGGATTTCCCGGATCGTTGGCAATCTGTTGTTCCGGCTCAGAACAAGCAGGCTTGTCTGATTGGGCGCGGGAAAGTAAACGTCGATGCGAAGCGTCTGCACCAACGCCTCGATCTCTTTTATGCTGAATGGCTGACAGTGTGCGTTATGAACGGCGATAATGCGGCGATAGCCAGACGCGGGCTGTTGGCCGGCGTGAAAATAGATCTTCAATTTTTAAGGACCTCCACGATCTAATCAAGAGACTGGGATAGTGTAAAGCAAATGTCTTCCGTGCACGGCAGTCAGAAAATTTTGCGATACTTTGCTATAGTACTAACATGAAAAAAGAATCCGTTTTCTATGGTGTAGTAGGAGTTCTAGTGGGCGTACTGATCGCGGTGTTTGTCATGAGACAGTCTGTTGACGCAGGCAGCAGGACGATGATGAACATGCTAGGGATAGAGAACGCTTCGCGGTCGCAGACGCATAGCTCGATGTCGATGGACGACATGAGTAGGGAACTCAAGCCGTTAGAAGGTGACAATTACGATAAGGCATTCATTGAGATGATGATTGCCCACCACCAAGGCGCTATCGATATGGCGAAACTCTCTGCAACTCGAGCGAAGCATGATGAGGTGAAAAAGCTAAGCCAAGAAGTAATAACCGCACAGGAAAAAGAGATCAATGATATGAAACGGTGGCAAGAGCTATGGGGCTATTCCGTTGATGAAATGATGCGGGAGATGCACACCAACAACTAGCGAGTCCGGCTACGACGTTTGTAGCGTTAATTCTTCTCGAAGAATAACCTCGATCTCTTCAATCTTTTGGTAGCGATAGACATTAAAATCAGTCGAACCTTCGACGAGGGCCGAGAGGCGCTACCATCTTGCTCGCGGTAGAGGCAGATTACTTTCTTATCCCACTCCTCGGCCCACTCGAGCTCCATTCCAACGCCCAAACTCGGTGTGGTGACCTCAGCGACGACGACATCGGCTTCCCACTCAACCCTTATCCCGGTCACGAATCGCTTGATTGTCGAGTGCTTCGCCGTTACTAGTCTGGTTGGCGTCGCCGAAGTGCTCGCTCAAAACAGTTCCGTGTTCCTTCAGTTCTTCGATAATCGTTGCATATAACGGCTGGTCGTCGTGTCCGCTTCTGATTGAGGCAGCGAAGTAAATCTTCGGTCTAGCCATTTACTACGTTGTACTCACCCGGGGCGAGTTCACCGAGATGATATTGGCCGACACGGATGCGGGTCAGTTTAGTCACTTCGATACCGACTGCCGCACAGATGCGCCGAACCAGGCGATTACGTCCTTCGTGAATAATGATCCGAAACGTTAATTTACCTTTGCCCATTTTTAACAATTCGAGTTCGTCGATACTAACCGGTCCGTCCTTAAGAGTCAGCTGTCCTTGTTCGAGCTTGGCGAACGCAGCTTTCGGGGTTTTGGTTGTGCCTTCAACGATATACTCTTTTTGATGCTCAAATTTTGGATGAGTCAGTTGATAGCAGAGATTGCCGTCGTTGGTGAGGATAACAAGCCCCATCGTGTCAAAGTCGAGCCGGCCACACGGAAAGACTCGAGGGGATTGAGGCACAAAGTCGAGGACGGTCTTGCGCCCCTCGGGGTCATCGGCGGTAGTTACTACACCTTTCGGTTTATTAAGGAGGTAGACTACGGTGCTCATTTTCTGCGCAATCGGCTTTCCGTTCACCGCGATACGGTCTTTGTCGGGGTCGATAACGGTTCCGAGCGTCTTGACGACCGAACCGTTGACCGAAACCTGGCCGTTGGTAATTAATTCGTCTGCTTTCCGGCGAGATGCTACGCCGTGTGTCGATAAAAATTTATTGAGGCGCATGATGGCTCCTACGATACCTTATTTAGGCCCAAGATGATAAGATTCAAAAGTACAAATCAACCAACCAGAAAAAGCATATGCTATTGAAAACTAAAGAATTAATTGAAGATCGTACACGCGAGCTTATTGTGCGTCGCCAGGAAAACCCCAGCCGTCCCGGCTTGGCGTTGATCTGGGTAGGCAACGATCTGCAAACGAAATCGTTTATTCGTGTCAAACAGCAAAAGGCCAAGCTCCTTGGTTGCGATTTTTATCTTCACCATCTTGAAACAGCATCGCTTGATCAGCTCAAGGCGCTGATGGTCAGCCTCAATAAAAAGAAAGAAGTCCATGGGATCGTGCTCCAGTTGCCCCTCCCAGACAAGGCCTGGATTGCGCCGCTCGTCGAACTTATGGATCCTCAAAAAGATATCGACCACCTCCGCGCTGATAGCCCGTATCCCGCCCCGACCCCGAGCGGTATCCTTCAGATCTTAGAGTATAATCGCATCGATCTTGGCAGTGAACGTGTTGTCATTCTTGGTGCTGGTCGGTTAGTCGGTGCACCGTTGGCCGCGGCTCTCAAGGAGCGTTCTATTTCTTTTCGGCAAATCCCCCGGCACGCCAGCCAGCACGTCGAGGAGATAAAAGAGGGTACTGTCCTGGTTTCCGGAACAGGGGTCAAGAATCTTGTCGGTCCGGATTTCGTAACGAAAGACATGGTCGTCGTTGACGGTTCGGGGGTTGATGTTGACGTCGCTGCCGTCGAGCCGCTGGTGCGCGCCGTTAGTCCGTCAAAGGGCGCCGTTGGTCCAATGACGGTCTGTCAATTGTTCGACAACTTACTTATCGCCGCAATGCGTCTCGCTCGGTAAACTGATCAAGGGATTCGACGGCTTGTTCGGGAGTTCCGCGTTCGCGAACCGAAACAGTTTTGTCCTCTTCCTCTTTTGCGCCGACAACGAGAATGAACGGAATTTTTTGAGTCTCAGCCTGGCGGATACGTTTACCGAGCGATTCGTTAGAGTCGTCAAGCTCAAATCGAATACCTGCTTCGGTAAGTTTGTCTGCAACTGTCCGAGCGTACTCGATATACTTCTCACTGATTGGCAGTAGCACTACCTGAACAGGTGCTAGCCACGCAGGGAAATCACCGGCAAAGTGCTCGATCAGGATCGACATAAAGCGTTCGATCGAGCCCATTATTGCGGCGTGAATCATCACTACTTCCTCGTCGTGGCCCTGATCGTTGACGAACGTTAGCTCAAACCGCTTCGGTAGATTGACATCAAGCTGGATGGTTGCGACTTGCCATGACCGACCGAGCGAATCTTCGGCCATGAAGTCAATTTTCGGCCCGTAGAAGTTGGCCTCGCCCGGAGCAATAAAGAAATCTTTAGAGCGTTTCTTGGCCATCGCGGTTAGGGCTGCCTCGGATTGTTGCCACATCTCTGGGCTGCCCAGATACTTTTCAGGAGTATTGGGGTCGTGGAACGAGAGGCGAACAGCGAGCTTGAAGCCGAACTGACCGTAAAACGCTTCAACGATATCCCACGTATCGCTTAACTCTTTTACGACCTGGTCCGGCCGACAAAAGATGTGAGCGTCATCCTGCGTAATCGAACGGACGCGACTCAAGCCCGCTAGTTCACCAGACTGTTCGTCGCGATAAACCATAGTTGTGTTGGCGTAACGCTGGGGCAGGTCGCGGTAGCTCCACTTTCTTCGTTTGAAGATCTGGCTGTGATGCGGGCAGTTCATCGGCTTCATCGCAAGCTGGTGGCCTTCGCGTGTCTCGATAACAAAGAGATCGTCTTTAAACTTTTCCCAGTGACCGCTCGTTTCGTAGAGGTCTTTTTTGGTGATATGGGGGATCTCTACCTTCTCGTAGCCTTTCTCGCGACGTAGCTGCCAGACAAAACCGTCGAGTAGCTCGCGCATCACGGTGCCGCGTGGTGTCCAGAGCGGCAGGCCAGAGCCAACCAACTCAGAGAAGAGAAATAGATCAAGCGCTGGTCCGAGTTTTTTGTGATCGCGTTTTTTAGCTTCTTCGAGTTGGGCAAGGTAAGTATCAAGTTCCTTCTTTGTCTTGAAAGCCGTGCCGTAAATACGCGTCAGCATCGGATTATTTTCGCTACCGCGCCAATAGGCGCCCGCGATGTTTAAAAGTTTTACGGCCGTAACCTCGCCGGTTCGTTTGACGTGGGGGCCCTTACAAAGGTCCCAAAACTCCCCGATTCCGTAGTGGCTAAGCTCGGTGTCGGGCAGGTCGTTCATGAGCTCGAGCTTAAACTGCTGGCCGGCATTTTTAGCTTTTGCTAGCGCTTCTTTGCGGGGCACAAACTTTTGAACGACTGGGAGGTCTTGCTTAATGAGACGGCTGATAGTTTTTTCGAACGTACGAAGCGCCTCGTCGGTTAGTGGTTTGGTAAATTGAAAATCATAGTAAAACCCGGTTTCGATCGGTGGCCCGATCGCGAGCTTGACCTCGGGATCGTATTCGAGCGCTGCCATCGCCAAAAGGTGAGCCGCCGTGTGGCGAATCTTGTAAAGCTCTGATCCTTGGTAGCTCTCTGGTTTCATACTGATCTGAATTGTAACCGACTTGGCCGTGTCAGCAAACCAGCCCTGCGGCGTTGCCACCATGAGTATAACTTGTAATGATGATAAGTAAGGGATGAGGGAAAAACCGAAAAAAATTACCCAGTTCTTAGCCAATTACCCGTTGACGTTCTATTGTGGGTTGCTGGTGGTGTTTGTTGTTGGTCTTCTCCTCTGGCTTCGCTGGCAGTACAGCTGGCAAATAAACGTTCGTCAGTTTTGGTTGTGGGCGAGTCATAACGCCGAGGTCCTACTGCTGATTATCTCCTTTTTACTCGGCTCGACGTTAATCGCGAGCGGCATCGCCTATCGAAAAACTTGTCGCATGAGCCAAGAGGATTATTACCTGTGGCTTCAACAGCGTTCGACGCGCACGCTGTTTCCGCTCTTTACGCCGTTACACGATTGGTTACGTTTGCGATTCTCGCTCTATCGGTGGTGGCATTCGCAGGTCTACGCCACGACCCTTAACCTCGTTCTTCTCATTCTTATTGTAACGATTAGCGTGACCGGCGTTCGTGGGATCGTCTCACCGTTTCCTGGCGGAGCGGGCTGTTCGGGCGGTGGCGGGGAAGAAGGTTTTATTGTAGAGGATACGATTATTACTTCCGATACTGTTTGGGCGACCAATCAATGTCATACGGGCGTATTTATTTACAACAACGCTAAGCTGACAATCGAGGGCGGTGTATCGGTGCAGGCGACCTCCATCACTCTTGGTAATACCGGAAACGGGACAAACGGTCATATAATCTTTAAAGGCGACACACTGAACAATACCGGGGTGTTGATCACCACCGGTAGTATGACTGCGTACGCTGGCAGTACGATTACCGGCAACGGTCGAGGCTACGTCGGCGGTAGCTCAGGAGCCGGAAGCGGCTTGGGCGGTGGCGGATCGGCTGGCGGCTTGGGCGGCGGCGGCGCTTACGGTGGAACGGGCGGGTCGGCCGGTGGTGCCAGCGGTGGGGTAACGTACGGGAGCGCCAGCGCTCCCGATCATCTCGGTTCTGGCGGCGGCTTCGGTGCCAGTACCGGCGGTCACGGCGGCGCGGCGATTAAGTTTGATGTTGCTGGAACGTTTACCCATAACGGTAGTATTGAAGCGAACGGTAGTAATTCCCTCTCGGGCGGCGGCGGCTCTGGCGGCACAGTTTGGATTAAGGCTCATTCTTTTTCTGGCACTGGGAGCGTGACCGCCAACGGCGGTAACGGCGGCGGCGGCTCTGGCGGCGGTGGTGGTGGCCGGATCGTTCGTCAGTACACCGCTGCTATCGGTACCGGCTTAACGCTCTCGGCGACCGCTGGCAGCGGCGGCACTGGGGCGCAAGCGGGTACAATACAGAATATCGGCCCAGTTCAGTCGTTGGCGGTTTCGGGCGCGGCTGACTCGACCGTCGCCGGCACTAGCTTCTCGCTGACAGTGACAGCCAAGGATGCCTTCGGTACAACCCATCCAAGCTACTCAGGAACGATTAATTTTACCTCGACCGATCCGCAGGCTGTTCTGCCGACCGCCTATGCCTTTGTTCCGAGTGATAACGGCGTTAAGACGTTCACTGGTATTGTTTTAAAGACAGCTGGTCCTCAAACGATATCCGTTACTGAGACTGAAAACGCCGCCGTAGTTGGCTCGAAAGTGCTGACGGTCACTGCTGCTTCAGTTGTCTCAGCGACACTCTCCGGTATCAGTCAGCCGGTTGTGGCCGGCAGCTCGCTCAACCCAACAATTACCGTCAGGGACGTGTTCGGTAATACCGCTACAACCTATACCGGTGTCGTTAGTTTCTCATCGACCGATCCAACCGCGACGCTCCCTCCCGCTTACACTTTCACCGCCGGCGATCAGGGGGCCAAAACATTTGCCGGTAGCCTGGTTTTTAGGAGAGCCGGCATTCACCAGCTGACCTATACGATGACCAGTTCGCCGATTGGTGCCCCGGGCGGCAAGGGCGTTGCCCCCTCGATCGCGTCAAATATCGAAATAATTCAAGTCGAGCCAGCCGCAGTAGCGATTCTCGAGCTTACTTGGCCATCGATATCAGTCGCTGCTGGCCAGCGGCTTACCCCGACACTGAAAGTTCGTGATGCCTACGGTAACATTGTGACAAGCTATAGAGGTACGGTTCGCTTTCGATCGAGCGATCCTCAGGCCGTGTTACCGTCAAATTACACCTTTACAGCGAGCAACAACGGATCGGTCACCTTGGGTAACTCGGTTACTCTCAAAACAGCTGGTGCCCAAACGGTGACTGTCTCAACGATTCCAAGCGGTAACGATCCGGCGCCGATCGCTACAACCAGCTTCTCGGTGGCTGCTGGTCCGCTCGCCAGCCTGAAGGTATCCAGCACCTCCCCCCAAAAGATTGGCGTCGGCTGGACGGAAACAGTCAGCCTGCTCGATGAGTTTGGCAACCCTCTGTCGAGCGTAGCGGAGGGTGAGACGGCCGTACTTTCCTTGGTCGGCCCGGCAAATTTCTTTACTGATCAGACCTACGCTCGACAATTGACCACGCTCGGTACTGGCCGGTTTCAGACTTTATATCTTAAAGCGTATGCTCCGGGAACCGTGACGATCACCGTCCGTCGCTCGGAGACCGGTCTGACTGACAGCGCTGCTCGCGAAGTGGTGGGTGTCTCTGGTCCGATCGAGATACTTTCAGCTACCGACAGCTCCTCAACAGGCCGGAAAACGAACGGTCTTGATCAGCCGGAAGCAGGGCGGGAGAATCTCGGTCTGATCGGAAGGATCCAAGAGACGACGACGGCGGCGGTCGAATCCCTGCGAGCAAATCCGCAAGCGATCGGTGCCCTAAACGTCGCCGCGGCTACGGTTACTCCCCTAGCGGCCGCTGCTGCGTTCGGACCGGTGACGACTGCTGTCGTAACGGCTGTTGTTGACACGATGGTAAAGGGTGCTTCGTTCTTTGGTGGCCAGATCGGCCTCCTTCCAATGCGCCTTCGTGGTCGGAGATGGGGTCGTGTGCGTAATCGTCGGTCAGGACTGCCGATCGGCGGTGTCTTTGTCCAGCTCCTTGATGAGCGTGGGCACGTAGTTGAGAGGGTGATGACTGATCGGACCGGCCACTACGCCTTCCTTGTTGAAGAGGCCGGTCGTTACTGGATTGAGGTTACCAACCCACTGTACGAACGATTTATGAGTCGTCCGCTTACCATCAGTGATCCGGTCGAGGATATTATTAACGAGGATATCGAGTTAGCGCTCGTTCAAGATAAGGCAGAGCGTCGTACTGCTCTGTTGGCGATCCTTCTCAAGGTGATGCACGTTCTCACACTTCTCCACTGGCCGCTGCTTGTTCTCGGGAGCGCGCTGGCACTCTACGTCTATACTGCGGACCCAACCCTCGGCAAGTCGTTGATTGTCTCGCTCTACGTCTTCCTCTGGGCGAGTAAGTTACTCGAACTGAACTATCATCGGCCGTATGGCGTGGTCGTCGACAGTAAAACCGGTCTGCCCCAGCCGATGTCTGTCGTTCAGATTGTGAGCGCCGGCCAGTCGGGGGCTCCGCTTGTTCGCTCAACAGTTACTGATGCTCGTGGACGCTTTCTCTTCGTCGTTCGACCCGGTCGGTACACCCTGACGGTTGGGAAAGAAGGATACGAACCGTTTGAGATGGATGTCCAGGGAGAGACTGCCGATCTAACGATCAAGCTCAAACATAGAGACGGCTAATCGCTTGGTAGCGGAAACGATCGGGCAAAGTCGACAACCTCGGCGTGAAGTTTGGTAACCGCCGTCTCATTGGTGCGCTGGTCGATCGCCTGTTTCATCCACAGAGCGATTTGGGCCATATCGTTCTTTTTGAGTCCGCGAGTTGTGAGCGCTGGGGTTCCAAGTCGAATACCGCTCGGTCGAAACGGCGGTAGTGGGTCATCGGGAATAACATTCTTATTGAGTGTTAGCCCGATCGCGTCCAGCGCTTCTTCAGCTTCTTTTCCGTTGATGCCAAAGCTCGTATGAACGTCAGCGAGGATTAGGTGGTTGTCCGTGCCGTTGGTGACAAGCTTAAAGCCTTGATCCATGAGCGCAGTAGCCAGTGATTGAGCATTTTCCAAAACAGCCGTAGCGTAGTCGGCAAATTCTGGTTTGAGGGCCTCGCCGAAGGCAACGGCTTTTGCGGCGATAACGTGCATGTGCGGGCCGCCCTGGATGCCGGGGAATACCGTTCGATCGATAAGCGTTGGGAGATTTTCGATTGTTTTGTCTGGCGCTTTCAGCGGGTTACCAGCAGTTCCTTGAGATAATATCAGTCCGCCGCGGGGTCCCCGCAGCGTTTTGTGTGTAGTTGAGCTGATTACATGAAAGCCGTGATCGAACGGATTAGCGAGTTTTTTAGCGGCGATAAGTCCAGCAATGTGGGCGACATCAGCCAGATCGGAAGAGCG
>JALHMV010000023.1 GCA_022843855.1 Patescibacteria group bacterium | reverse complement strand
CTTCAATTTCAAATCGTTGACTATCGTACGAGTGACGATACGCTGGAGTGGATTTCATGACCAAGAAACAGAAGACAAGCTATATCTGCTTAAACTGTCAGCACCTGTTATCAACCTGGTCTGGCCGCTGCCCGAACTGTAACGAGTGGAACACCGTAGTGGAGCAGGAACGGCCGGGGGAGTACGACTCTTCTGTTTCGGCTGCCAGCCTCACGCCGCTCAGGGATCTGAAAACCGAACGTAAACAAAGAATTACTACCCGAATGCCGGATTTCGATCGAGTTCTTGGCGGCAAAGATCCGGGCATTGTCGCCGGGTCGGTCATACTCCTGGCTGGAAGCCCCGGGATCGGTAAGAGCACGCTGCTCTTGCAGGTTGCAGGCTCTATCGATTCTGCGCTCTATTTTTCGGCCGAGGAGTCACTGGAGCAAATCCGTCTCCGATCTCACCGACTCGGTCTCGATGACAGCGTACTACCGATATCAGCTGAACGGCGTTTACCCAAAATTATCCAGGCAATTAGAGAAAGAAGGCCCCGTTTTGTTGTGATCGACTCAATTCAGACAGTATTCGACGAGACGATACCCGGTACTCCCGGATCCTTAGTTCAAGTACGAGAGAACTGCTGGCGATTGCAACAATTCGCCAAGACCGAGAATATTGCGATCCTCCTTGTTGGTCACGTGACGAAAGAAGGTGTAGTTGCGGGGCCGAAAGTGCTTGAGCACCTTGTTGATGTCGTGATGTACCTTGAGGGGGAACGGCAGACTGGCCTTCGGGTTTTACGGTGCGAGAAGAACCGGTTTGGAGCGATTGACGAGGTGGGAATTTGGCAACTCGAAGCGACGGGATTTGTGTCCGTCGACGACCCGAGTCGATTGTTCGAAGGGATCGTAACCGAAAATGTTCCGGGTCGTTCGCTTAGCGTCACCGTTGAGGGGAGTCGAGCGTTTCTTGTAGAAGTACAGGCGCTCGTCGCTAAGACTGCGTATGGCTATCCGAAGCGTAGCGCTCAAGGGATTGATGTGGGGCGCCTCACCCTCTTAGCGGCAGTACTTGAAAATCGTCTCAAGCTACCAATCGGACAATACGATATATACGTCAACGTTGTCGGTGGGCTAACGGTTCGTGATCCTGGCATCGATCTCGCCATTGCGGCTGCCATCCTATCGGGCGTAACAAACAAAACACTACCCCCAAAGATCGTCTTGTCTGGTGAGTTGGGACTGCTCGGCGAGATTCGACGTTCATCCAACGATCCTCGAAGACGAAAAGAGATTGAGCGCCTTGGCTATACGCCCGCTCAAACGATTAAATCAATTAACGACTTGCCCAACCTGCTTGGCGGAAATTAGGTAATCGTTAGGATAATCGTGACGCCGCTTGATTCGTTACCGCTGAGGTCTGTTGTTTTGGCAATGAAGTGGTAGATACCTGGTGTTAACCCAGCAAAAATGGTTGTTTGGCCGGGTTTGGCAACTTCGACGCTCCCGGCCGGCAGCGTACCGTTTCTGAGCGCCTGGATCTTAACAGATTTAAAGTCGTTATCCGTTGGATTGACCCAGGTCAGTCGTACCGAACCGGCCGGGAGACCAGTTTGAGATCCGGTAAAGTTGGACACTTCTCCCGGCGGCGTGGTGTCGCTACTAACGGTAACCGTAATCGAAGTTGAGCGGGTTGAGCCGTTGTTGCTTGTGACTACTGCGGTGATTCGGTGGCTACCGCTTGAGAGCAGATTGGCGTTATAACTTGTCTCATACGGCGCTGATTGATCAAGGTAAATGGGATTGCCGTCTATCAGAAACTCGACCGATCGAACGCCGCTGGGGGCGGATGCTTCAGCCCTAATGGTGAAAACACCGCTAACAGCGCTGCCATTTGTTGGGGCAGTGATGTTGACTGATGGTTGATTGCTATTCTGTTGACACTTTTCCGTCGGCGGTGTGTTGGCCAAGCCGTTGGCGGCCGCCCATGCTCGTACGGGTGCTTCCCACTGCGGATTTGTTGGTAGCTCCGAGCGGATGTTGACGAACGTCCGCTCTTCGGTCAGATCGGCCGGGAACGATTCATCGGCGAGTAGTCCGTTTTCTCGGCAGACTCGAACACGGACAAAGGCGGTGTCGCGCTCACTTGGCTTCTGCCAGGGCGTGACTAAGTCTCGAACTCTTTCGGTTGTGCTTTCGGTCGGCAGAAGATTGGAGTATCGAGCGACCTCAAGCTCTTCGATGCCATCTGGTCTAACAAACTGTTCGACGGGCAGTCCTTGATGAATCTTCTCCATGAACTCATCCCAGATCGGTGCCGCCGCGCTCGAGCCACCGGCGTTGTTCATCGAAGTGTTGTCGTTGTTGCCAGCCCAAACCCCAGTAACGTACTGCGGGGTATAGCCGATCGTCCACGCATCTCGAAATGCGTTCGTCGTTCCGGTCTTCGAAGCGACCGGCCGTCCGGTCAATGTCAGGGAGCGCATCACTCCCGAGAACGTCGGTCGTTTCGCCTCAACGTCGGCCAGCATGTGAGTAATCTGATAGGCGATCCGGGGATCCAGTACTTGCTGACCATCTTTTGGATTCTCATGATTATATATTTCTTTGTTACGCCCATCGGTGATCTTGAGAACCGGTGTTGTTGGCATCAACGTCCCACCGTTGGCGAATACCCCGTAAGCAGTCGTCAGATCGAGAAGTTTGACCTCGCCGCCGCCCAAGACGAGCGATAACCCGTAGCGATCTTTATCTTTCAGAGTGGTGATGCCCATGTCATGAGCGGTTTTCAAGGCTTTATCAATGCCGGTTAAAGCAAGCGCCTTGACGGCCGGAATATTGAGAGAATTGCCGAGCGCCTGCCTAATTGTGAGCGGACCTCGAGATCGACCGTCGTAGTTTTCTGGGCGGTAGTTGCCGAAGTCTGTTTCAAGATCAAACAACGTATAGCCCGGGTGCATCTTCTCTTTGAAGGCAGCCGCATATACGACCGGCTTGAACGAGGATCCGGGCTGTCGTTCGGCAGTTGTGACATTAAAATTGCCGAACTGCTCTTGGAAATAATCAACTGATCCGACCATCGTCACAATTTCGCCGCGCTTATGATCGATACTGACTAGTCCGGCGTTGCTGGCTCGTGCGCGTTTAAGGGTCGTATCAGCCGAACGACGAAGAATGTCTTCCGCGACGAGTTGTTTGTCGAGATCGAGCGTTGTGACCACGCTCAGCCCGCCCTCTTCAACTTTTTGCTCAGCCAGCTGGCGATCGCCGAGCTCTTTCTCAAAATAATCTACCAGCCAATCTTGAACGTGTTGTACGAAATGCGGCGCCGTAATCGACTCTCGTTTGGCGGCAAACTTCGGCACAACTTGCTTGGCAGACTTGGCTTGTTCTTTCGTAATAAAGCCCTGGCTCGCCATCGAATCGAGCGTAAAGTTTCGTCGCGCGATGAGCTGATCGACGTTGGGCCCATACGGCGAGAGACTGGTCGGTCGCTGCAACAGCGCCGCAAGCGTTGCCGCTTCATCGAGGGTGATATCCTTGGCAGACTTTCCGAAGAACGACCGACTGGCCGCTTCAATCCCGTAATTAGTACCGCCGTACGGCATTTGATTGAAGTACATGGTGAGTATCTCTTCCTTAGAGAAGAGTATCTCCATCTCAATTGCCAGAATGACTTCTTTAATTTTGCGGACAAAGCTTTTTTCGCGTGTGAGGATCGTGTTTTTCGCCAGCTGCTGAGTGAGGGTCGAACCACCCTGACTGAGATCGCGCCGTTTTATATCGACAAAGATTGCGCGGGCGATTCCAGAGATGTCGAAACCGATATGCTGATAGAAGTCTTTGTCCTCGAGAGCGATAACGGCCTGTTTTGCTACCTCGGGGATATCGCTTGATTCGATGAGAATACGCTTTTTGTCGCCAGAAATTGTGTAGAGCGGTTTCATGTTTCGGTCATACAGCCGGGTTGAACCCACCGAAACCAAATCACGAATCTTGTTGGGAGTTGGGAGGTCTTTAGCGAACCAAGCAAAGAGAAAAACCGTAATAAGGAGGAAGGCGCCAAAACCCCAGAGGGTAATAATTCCTAATTGCCGCCAGCGGCTTTTGCCGCGGAGCTTGCCGCCAAAGAGCTTCTTGTGAAGCTTGGTTAACCCGATTGGGCTACGAAACGGGTTCTTGAAAGAAGGCAACTTGATCATTGCGTAGACACCCTTAATTCTACAGGGATATACTGCAAGTACAAATATGGAAAACGTTCGACAGACCGCTATCGATGTGATACTCAATTACGCTGTTGTCGAGATAGTCGATGGAGAGAGTCTCAAAAAACGACTTGAATCAGAAGAGAAGCTAGTAGTAAAGCTGGGAGTTGATCCAACCAGTCCCGACCTCCATCTTGGCCACGCGGTTGTTCTGCGAAAACTGCGACAGTTTCAAGACGCCGGCTGTGAAGCCGTCTTAGTCATCGGTGATTTTACAACAAAAATTGGTGATCCATCCGGTCGCAACAGCACCCGACCGGTCCTAACTGACGATGAAATCAAGCAGAATATGCAGACCTACGTCGAGCAAGCCTCTCTCATTCTCGATAAGGACAAGACCAAGATCGTCTATAACTCAAGCTGGCTGGCTACGATGACATTCGCTGATGTGATTACAGTCGCGATGCGACTCAACATGAGTACGCTGCTCGAGCGCGAAGATTTTGCTGCTCGCCTCAAGGCAAGCGAGCCGTTTGGTGTTCATGAAATTCTTTACCCTATATCTCAGGCAATAGATTCCGTCGAACTAAAGGCTGACGTGGAGATTGGGGGGTGGGATCAGCGGCTTAATCTCTTACTCGGTCGCGAACTACAAAAGAAGATGGGTCAGCCCCCCCAGGAGGTACTCTTTCTCAACCCACTTGTCGGAACAGATGGTCAGCGGAAGATGAGTAAAAGCTACGGCAATTACATCGGTCTCACTGAATCACCCGACCAAATGTTCGGCAAGTTAATGAGCTTGCCCGATACCTTGATTGATTCGTACGCCGAACTAGCGGCGTTGTTGTCCCCGGAGCAAATCGCGGCGTTACCTGAGCATCCTCGTGATCGTAAGGTTGCGATGGCGAAAGAGGTTGTAACGCTTTACCACGGCGCCGAAAAAGCAAAAGCAGCTGCCGCGCAGTTTCGTCAAACCTTTTCGGAAAAAACCGGTGCTGAAGGTTTGGCTGACGAAGTCAAAGTCGAGGGAAATACTCTCACGTTATTGGAAGCGATTAAGCTATCCGCTGGCGTTAGCGGTTCTGAGGCGCACCGCCTGCTTTCTCAGAACGCTATTCGTCTTGATGGTGTGGTCGTGACCGATCCGTCCACAACTATCGATGTTGAAAATAAGAGCTACCACTTACAGGTCGGGAAGCATCGATTTTACGAACTGACGAAAGAGGCTTAACATTACCATTAGATGAAGAGGGGATTTACACTGATGTCCAACAGGAGATCGGAGAAAGCGAAGACGCGAAAAGCTTTTACGCTCATAGAAGCGATGACGGTTGTCGCTATTATCGGCACGCTAGCAGCGCTGACAACATACGTTATCACAAGCGCTCAACGACAAGCCCGTGACGCGAAGCGCAAGAGTGATCTAACGGCGATCGGTGTTGGTTTTCAGGCGCGCTACGAAGCACAGACTTGTCTGGCTTCGGCACGAGCTCGCTATCCTGGCTACACAGATGTCAGTAACGCCTCGGAGTGGCAGTTAGTCACCGATTTGTTCGGCTACACCGATGCCTGCGGCGCTTTCACCGAATTCCTCTCAACTATACCAACCGATCCGTTGACCGATACTCGATATCCGTACCAGTTTAATCTGTCTAATCAGGGCGGTGTGATCGGCAAGCATTTTCGGTTGCGCGCTCGACTGGAGAGGACGCTCACTGAGGCGGAAGAAGCAGAACGTGCCCGTATCAGTCGTATGTGGGTCTCAAATTTTGGCGGCGCTGACTACGGTCCGTTCTATAACTATTTCATCGGCGACTAGCGTGTTACAATTTGCTGAGATCAACCGTTACTCTCTCTGCGATTTTCATATGACATCATTACGAGAAAGAACTACTCTCAAGAATATTTTCGAGCAGCTTTTTGCTGCGAGAAACAGAGGCTGGAACAACGTATGATCATCGGACAGGTTCACCAGACTGTTCGGTTTGCGTTTAAAAAAGCGTTCAATCAAGAACCGCCAAAATTCGACATCGAATTTGCCAAACATCGGATGTTCGGCGACTTTTCAACCAATCTGGCGATGGTCTCGGCACACGACCTCGGTACTACACCGATGTCGGTCGCGCAGAAGATCGTTGCCGAACTCGAGAAGACAGCGATTTTTAAAAGCGTTTCGGTGACTACGCCAGGATTTATAAACTTCATTGTCACTGATGAATATTTGACCGAAGTTGTTCGCGAGGTCATCCGTCGACCGGATTCGTTCGGTCGAACCGATTTAGGTAAAGAGATACGAGTTTTGATCGAGTACGTATCGGCCAATCCGCTTGGACCGCTTACGCTCGCCAACGGACGGGGTGCGTTTGTCGGCGAATCAATCGCCCGAGTGCTCGAGCTTTACGGCTGTACTGTCATGCGTGAGTACTACGTCAACGACCGGGGCGTCCAAATAACCCAGCTCGGACATTCAATTCTTCACCCAGAAGACCCCGACCGACAATACCCGGCGCCGTACGTTGACGAGCTGCGCAAACGCATCACAGAAACCGATGACCGCGCTGCGGGTGAGAAAGCTTCGGCGATCGTGATGGAAGAGATGATTAAGCCGACGCTTCGTAGTCTTGGTATTAACTTTCACCAGTATTTCTCGGAAGCTTCGTTGTATCAAACAGGTGTACTTAAAAAAACCATGGAACTCTTGAAGGCGCTTGACTACGCGTATGAAGCTGACGGCGCGACGTGGCTTGAAACAACGCGGTTCGGTGATGATAAGGATCGCGTGCTCGTAAAGTCAGACGGAGAGGACACCTATTTTGCCTCTGATATCGCCTACTTTAACTACAAAATTCAGCGCGGCTACCATCGACTTATTACTGTCCTTGGGGCCGATCATCATAGCTATGCGCGTCAAATGAATATGGTCATTGAAGGTATTCTACGCGGCCATTATATGTGGGCTGGTAGCGCTGACTGGGTCATTACTCAAATAGTCAAGCTCTTTAAAGACGGTGAAGAGATCAAGATGTCAAAACGAGCGGGCAATTTTGTGCCGCTCGATGAGCTGGTTGAGCAGGTGGGGCCAGATGTAACCCGGTTCTTCTTCTTGAGCCGAAGCGTTGATAGTCACCTCGACTTTGACATGAACTTAGCCCTTTCCAACTCATCACAGAATCCGGTTTTCTACATCCAATATGCCTATGCCCGCATCAGCTCCATCTTTAGACAGTTCTCTAAGTCGGACGACTTTGAGGTTCCTGAAAAAATCGTTATCACTGACCCGATCGAACGACAGCTGCTGCTGCGCATCCTTCGCTTCCCTGATCTTGTTGAAGACATCGCCGGGGACTTGGCTGTTCACAAACTAACCCATTACGCGACTGCACTAGCCACTGACCTACACGCTTTTTACGAGAAGTTGCGAGTTCAGGGCGAAGAGCCGGCTATCGCTCAAAGTCGTTTAGCGATCTTGAAGGCGACGAGTGTAACGATCAAGAAGACGCTCGACCTCATCGGAATCAGCGCACCGTCACGGATGGTTAAGTCTGGCTCAGAAGCCGAGTAAATACAGCTCAGTGCCTGCGGCTACCCACACAGTGTTGGTATTTGGATTGACCGTGATTTCGGCAATCGTGTTCTTCACTGGAATGAAAAAGTCTTTTTTGCTACCCAGCTGTTTATCCGTCACCGAGACTCGCCGGCCAGCCGAGACGATGAGTAACGGGTAGCTTTCGATTGTGGTGAGACGCGTTCCTGGATTCGAGTAGGGAAGCGTAGCGTTGGCGATGGCTTTTCCTGCCTGAAGGATTGAAGTCGCGCCAGCGTCGGAGATGCCCACGATCTGTCCGTTGATCGCCCAGTCGGTGAGGGATCCTGATACGCTATCAAACTTACCAACGCTACGGAGGGCTGTTAGCTCCTTGTCGAAATTACTTTGGCGAAAGACTGTTTTAGCTCCCTCTGTGTAGATGTAAAGATTGCCTGCGTACGAGGCGACTGTCTTCGTCTGTGTGCCTAACGTTGAGGGCAGGCTCAGCGCCGCCGGTTGCGTCGGAGAGCCGTCGAACAACCAAATGTTTCCTGCTGCATCAGTCGAGACGATCCGATCATCTCTAACGATCGCGACAGATTTGGGATTTTGCACCAAAATCGATTGCTCCACCTTCGTTAGTTTGTTATCCCGGATCAGCCACAATCGGCCGGTCGCGTCGAGCGCCACAGTTGTCGTACCCAGCGAGTCGAGCGCAGCGATCGATGTTGGGGCTTCAATAACAACTTCCCCGGGATTATGTATCGAAATACCTGCCTGTTCGGCAAGACTACGAAAGGTCTGCAGCTCGTCTTCCGAGAGATCACCGTACTGATCAAACGAAAACTGTTCGTCTAGAAAGTTTATTCGATCAGCGACGGCAGTCTGGCTGAAGCGCTCGAGTAGGGTTGGGGTTGACGAAGCTTCATCCGTCTTTGCGACGCGAGCGGTAATGGCTCGGGCTCCGATCGCAATGATAAGAACGATGGCCACAAGACCGATAATCACTGTGCGGTTGCGGATACGCGCAAAGATTTGCGGCGCTTTTATGCGTTGCCATATAGGTGGTTTCTTATCGTGAAGAGCCGTGTTCGCGCTTTCAGTCACTGGCTGACTTACCGTCCTCTGGGCTCGTCGAGTACGCAAAGCGGTTACTGCGTTCTGGGCTTTGGCGGTCAGGGAACGGAGCGCTGGGACGTCGAACCTTGGCAGAGAAAACTTTGGGAGGCGGATCGGCGTAATATGGTCAAGGTTATCCCAGAGAACAGTCTTCTCTTGTCCCGTGCCGTCTGCCCGGTAGCGAATGAGATTGGCAAAAAAGTTATTACGTTCCTCAGCGGGCGATTGATCGATAAGCTGCGCCGCTAGCGCATCAAGGTCGGGCTCGAACCATGTCGCGTTGTCTTGCTCGCGAAGGAAGGGGACTGTTGGTGGAGTTGCAACCATAAGCCATTCGTTTTCCGCGAGGTCGCCACTTGTTACCGATGAAAAACGGGTCGAGCTTCCGTCGTCGGTTGCGGTCACGTCCGTCAGTCGGCCGCCCCGAAATAAAAGTAGTTTACAGTCGCCGATAACAGCGAAGTGAACTTCTTCCTTCACGAAAAGTGCCACCGCACAGTGAACGCTGACACCGAGCTTGTCCGCTGCTTGGCTAATAGTGTGGTTGGCGGTTTTCAACGCGTGTTCGAAGCGCATTAGTGTCGAGCTGCTCTGGCTCCGAGCGAATTCTCGAACAAGCGTACTCACGATTTGTTGACCAAATTCTCGGGCGTGATGCCACGGGCTATCAATGGCGACAGCTGTCGCCATCAAGCATTCCCCGGCGGGACTGTCGATAGTGTGAAGCTCGCTTGAAGCAAAGCTGTTGGGTAATCGTTCAGTTCGACTCAAGCGTAAGCGATCGTACGAGTAATGTTGAACAGCCATAATGTCCTCCTGTATGTAACAGAAAAAGAGAAGGTATCCAACCCATAGCTCTGCTCTGTCGGGGTGGCGGGACTTGAACCCACGACCTCATGACCCCCAGCCATGCGCGCTACCAACTGCGCCACACCCCGATTGCTTGCAGACGACTAACAAATTGGCACCCATCTTCATTCCTCCTTGTCTGGCGCGATCGAGTCAAACCCAACCGAGCTAATAGGAGAAGTGGGTATCTTACGGTTTGCCCACTCAGGACAAACACGAACGAACGGCCCCAAAGAGCTGTTCGCCTCAAAGGCGGATTCCCGTCTTAATAGATTGAGGACCAATTGTTAGCGCCTGCAAGACCGCCCTATCGTACCTGATACTGAGGAGTTTTCTAGCCGCCCCTTAGAACAGGCCAAGGAGGCGACTGGTGAGTTGAAAGCTAACTTGAGCTAGCGGCTGGAGAAGAAAGCTAAACGCAAAGAATATCAACAAGAAGAAAACGAGCGGGTTACTCGCGAGGCTGAAGTAAGCTTGATCGCTCATGAAGAGCCGAAGGATGCGCGAGCCATCGAGCGGAGGAACGGGAATAAGATTGAAAAACATTAAGAAGATATTGAGATACACAGCGCTTACTAGGAGCTCACCCCAAAATGCAACTGGGCCAACTGCACTCGCTACGAAAGCACACGCAATCGCCAGTAAGAAGTTAGAAAACGGCCCAGCCAACGCGACTTGAAGGCCATGGATCCTTGGATTGTCGAAGTTATCTTCGTTAACAGGTACGGGTTTTCCCCAGCCAAAGACGGGGACAGCCAACCCGAAAGCTCGTAAAAATATCAGTCCCACCAATAGAGTGGTCCCGATTGGATCCCAGTGTGCAATCGGGTTAATCGTCTGTCGTC
>JALHMV010000022.1 GCA_022843855.1 Patescibacteria group bacterium | reverse complement strand
TGCCAACAGCTTCGGCGTTAATCTGCCAACAGAGGCGACGCCCTTCGGGAGTCTCCGCCGCGTCAACCGCTGTATAGGCGGCAACGTTCAAAATTGCTTCGTAACGCGTCCAATCCTTCGTGGCGTACTCTGCGTCATCCGTCATATCAAATTCGTCCCTATCGACGAATTCCGCGCTAGGGAGACGTTTCTTGAGCGCCGTACCGAGCTGTCCGTTACCGCCGATGACGAGAACTCGGGAGCTATCCATTAGCCAACAATCTCTTTAAACGATGGGTTGGCACGGTCTTTAGCGGAAATAATCATGCCTTCGCCTTCTTTGATCGGCCAGTCGATCGCCAAATCTGGGTCAAGAGGATTGCAGGAAACGCCCGGCATCGTTGGTGACCACTCTTGCTCAAAATAATAGAGGTAGACTGACGGTTCGTCGCTAATTGACTGGAATGAGTTACCTAAGCCGTTCGAAACAAACAAACCCTCTCCGCGGCCAAGCTCGAAGCTACGGGCCTGGCCCAGGGTTGGCGAGTCTTTGCGGAGATCAACGATTACCGCGTGAACCCTCCCTGAGGCAACTGCGACAAATTTATGTGCCGACTCAGCGTGAACGCCTCGAACTGTGCCCTTCAAGGACAACGGCGCATTGACCTGCGGTCGGTCCCCGAGGCTTGGCAGCCCAGCAGCTTCAAATTCTGATTGCCGGTAAAACTCCATCACCGAACCGCGCTCGTCCTCGATCACCTTCAGTGACAACTGCCACAAGCCATCGATATCCGTTTTCGTTGCGCGGAGCGGTTCGATCATTGCCCTTGCTTAGCGTAGGCGGCTTCAACCTCAGCCTTTTTCGCCTGCCACCAGTCATTATTCTCTGTATACCACTCGATTGTCGCTTCGAGGCCGGCACGCAAATCAGTGTACTGCGGCTGCCAACCGAGCTCACGAACGATCTTACTGTTGTCGATTGCGTAGCGCATATCGTGGCCGGGTCGGTCGTTGACGTGTTCGTAGTCAGATTTGTCCTTGCCCATCAGCTCAAGAATCATTTCGATAACAGTCTTATTATTCTGTTCGCCGTTGGCGCCAATCAGATAGAGCTCGCCGATTTTCCCTTTATCCAAGATGGTATGAACAGCAGCGTTGTGATCATCGACGTGAATCCAATCGCGGACATTTTCTCCCTTGCCGTAAAGCTTCGGCTTGACGCCGGACAGGATATTAGTGATCTGGCGGGGGATAAACTTCTCGATGTGCTGATACGGACCGTAGTTGTTCGAGCAGTTGGAAATAGTTGCCTTCACTCCAAAACTGCGAACCCACGCTTTCACGAGTAGGTCCGAGCTAGCCTTCGAGCTCGAATACGGACTCGATGGATTGTACGGCGTCGTTTCGGTGAACTTGGCTGGGTCGTCCAGTTCTAAATCGCCGTAGACTTCGTCGGTTGAAATGTGGTGCAGCCGCTTTTCGTGCTTACGAACCGCCTCAAGAATAGTGGCAGTACCGACGATGTTGGTTTGAATGAACGGCCAGGGATTACGTAGGCTGTTGTCGTTGTGGCTCTCGGCCGCAAAGTGAACAACAATATCATTTCCGCCAACCAGCTTATCAACCAACTCTTTGTCACAGATATCGCCTTTGACGAACGTAATCTTATCCCTGACTGATTCGAGCGTTGACTCGTCGCCGGCGTAGGTTAGCAGATCCAGAACTGTCAGCTCGTACTCCGGGCGATGCTTAAGGGTGTAGTGGATAAAGTTAGCGCCAATAAAACCGGCGGCTCCCGTCACAAGCATTTTCATCTTTTTCGTTGTAACAGATTAGGGGACACCTTTCAAACCCTAAAAGCGCAGCAGTCGGCCGAGCCGATCGCCGAGCGGCTCGCTTCGGTGGTCGTGCCATGGCAGGTGGTCGGCGAGAAGCTGAACAACCTCTTCGGCCCGGGCGTGAGGGACGATAAAATGAACCGTCGGCGCCCAGTTGAGGCGCTCGATGTAGATACTGACGGAATCGGCGTGTTCAGCTGCCCAAAACGCCCGCAACTGAAAAAACGACCAAAATTCGTCGCCAAACGTCACACCGTGTTCGCTGATCTGGATATCCCGTTCGCGAACACCCAAATCAGCCAGCCGAAACAACGCCAGGACGGCCGCACCCGCCACGGCCATCAACAAGTACTCCCCAGCCTGATAAAGCGCGGCCAGCACCGCTACAAACAACAGCCCGATACCGACGTACCACAGACTGTTCTTGCGATGGTGGTGCGAGTCGTGAGCGGCAAACCGCAGCACAGTTGACGGTGGAGCCGGTTTGGGCCGTCCGGCGCGCGCCGGACGCTTCTTTTTCATACCCCCAGTGTAGCAAATACCGCTGGTTGAGTGTGTCTCGCTATTAGGCAGTAAGCGCACAGACTGACCAATCTATGCGTGTGGCGAGCCTACTGTTCTTGCCCCGACGCCCGTTGAGGGCCGAGCATTATCTGGAACTGTTTACCCCACGATACCCCATGTGTACTCTCGTAGAGTTTAACGAATGGGCTCGCGTTGAAAAATCCGTTGAGTAGAATGTGTGCTTCCCAAAGTAAATCGCGAAGCCGATTTTCCGCAATCTCCACTTTCAAACCAAGACCGTTTTGGAGTTTCGCAGGCGTCAAAGAGCGTGAGTGGATGTGATGAGTGTCGTAATCCGAGAAAAAATTGGCGATTTTCTTCACCTTGAGCGTGAGCGGCGCACCGCGCTCGTTGCCAAACATATACTGCTTTAGCCATGCAGAGACTAGGTCCTTCGACAACTTCTCGGAATCTTCACACTGTTCGAGCAAGTCTAGAGAATACTTTTCGATGAGCGGGATGTAGGCGGGAAGAGATTCCGGCCCTTCTTTTTTGAGGATGGCCTTCGCCTTCGCAAAACCATTGAGAATAGATTTTGCGGGGGTATAACGCACCGCGCCTTCCTTGGTCGGAATACCGAGTTGCGGGTCAATCGGGCCCAAAGTTGCGCTTGGGTGTAAAGTTATGGTGTTACCGGAGAGCGCGAGCATGGTTGCTGCTGAATATGCGGAATGAGGAATGAGAAAGTGAACCTCTTTAAACTTGTTGCGAAGTATCTCAACGATGCGCTCTGTTGCGTCAGGTCGCCCGCCTGGACTATGAAGCAAGATATCTACCGAGACAGAATCGGATACCGAATTAATAAGGTCGGTGAATCCGTCAACATCCGGCAGGTCAATCTGATTAGGCGTACCTGGAAAGGCACTTTCTAGGAACTGTTGTATAGACAAGAAGCGGGCGACCGCGTAGTGTCTCAATTTCGGCGTAGCACGCCTTTCGCAAATCAAACAACTGCGCTCCCAAGATCGGAGTGTCGGACTGAAGGAGTGGGCCGAAGTAATCGTTCCAGTCCTGTGTCGTCTTAAATATTTTGCGCTGTTGTGGAGTAGGCTCCATGGCGGTTAATTTCGAAATTCAATGTGGAGCCCGCTCCTGACTTGAAAACCACTTGCTTACCCGAGACAAAATCAGCGCGCTCAATAATATCGGCCGCTTTTCTGTAATTACCGTATGCCGCAAAAGCGGAACTGTTTTTTTTCACAGTCCTTTTCGAGGTGACCTTGCTGATTAGACTTTTTTGTGGGACTTTTTTACTCATACTTACGTCTGGCAAGAGTCATGGGAGCATTAACGATTATTGATCGAGTCAAGCTTACCTCTCTTTGGACTTCGTTGCCAGTGATAAATTTATACTGGCAGGGTGGATGGGGCCTTATCCAAGATCGTCATAAAAAGATCAGTTAAGTGCAGCCTACACGTCCCGAGGTGACGAAGCGATGATATAAAACGAAATATTCAAGGAAAATATCATGGCGCCACAAAGACGATGAAAATGACGGAATAATAAGTTTTGATAGGTATAATATGATGATGAAAGTCGATAATTGGGATCGCTTAGTAGAGGCTGCGCAAAAATACTGTGATCTTATAGAGCAGCGTGACAGATATAACCTAAACGGCTTCTTACGGCATTGTATCATTCTACTGAGTAGATTAATCCATGAGTCTGCAACCCTTGAACTAGTCGATAACGATGAGGATCTGCCACCAAAGACCCGTACTCACGAGGAGTGGGCTAAGCTTTTCGATGGCTTGGGAGAAAAGCTGGGTAAGTTTGATAAATATTTAATGGTTTTTGATTCCTATAAAGACCGAAAAGCAATTTACGGATCACTTAGCGATGATCTTGCGGATATTTACTGGGAATTAAAAGACGGACTGACCGCACTAGAAGAAGGAACAAACAAGGCGAGAGTGATATGGCAATGGCGCTGGATGTTTTGGACTCATTGGGGCCGGCACGCCAACAGCGCCGTTAGAGTGATTCACGACTATTTGAGCGAGAATGCTGAGCTTTGATGGATCGGCTGTTAGCCAAACAAAATTATAATAATATCGCTCGTGAAGTGCGTCGAATATTGATGAAGTATTGGGATCCGATTGGCGTGGCAGACGTTCCGAGTGCAGGAGACGAGTACGACGACTACATTCATCGAGTCATTAAAATCTTGCTGAACGATCGCCCCTCCAAAGTCGAACTAATTAACTACTTAATAAAGATAGAAAAGGAAGAGATGGGTCTGGATGGGGATAGAAGGCGAGCAAGGCAAGCGGCCAATAAGCTTCTTTGGGTGGTTGGCAAATAGCATGTACCGGAATACAACACTTCATTAAAACAATGAAAAATTCATTACCCGAGACTCGCGACATCACCGCCACTATTCGTGAAAAGCTAGAGAAAGTCGGGGGCTATGCTTTTATAGTTATCATCATTCTACTCCTGCCGCTGATCTTCGTGGGGCTCTTGTTGTGGCTTGCTTACGCCTCGTTGAAAGGAAAATGGTACGCATTGCAAGCACTGCGCCAGTGGAGGGGCAAATACATATTGCTTGTCTACTCAAACTCACGGCGGTGGCAAGGATATTTCGAAGACAAAATTATTCCCAAATTGCAGGACACGGCCGTTGTCTTAAACTGGTCGGAACGCCTCACTTGGGCCTGGGCAGAGACGCTGGAGCTGAAGATCTTTCGACACTTTGCTGGCGTGACTCGTTTTACATATGAAGAAAATGGCAAAAGAAAAACATCGTGGGCAGGTGATGAGTTTTGTCCGCTAGCGGTGATCTTGAAGCCCTGGTGGCGGCCAAAGGTAATCAGATTTTGGCAAGCGTTCAAGGACTACAAACACGGCAAAGAGTCGGGACTTAAAGCGCGCGAGGAAGAACTGTTTGTAGCCCTCAGCTAGGATGTCGCATTCAGTCGTTAGTCTTTTTCAGATACACTGTGCTCGATGTTTTTAGATATTGTTAGTCAAACAGTGGTGTATGGCTTTATCGCCTACGCTATCTACCAGCGGTATCGATCGGCCACCTCTGTCACACCCCCTTCACCGCTAGAGTTGTGGCTTGCCTCCAAACCAGATTCTTTTCTGAAAAAAGTCGGCATCTTCGCTGTAGTTATCGCTGCCGGTAGCGGCTACATCGTTTGGCAAAATAATTTTGACAATCGCGGCGTGACGAAGCTGATATTCTTCGTATTTCTACTCGGCCTTTTGTTAGTTTTTCGACCCGGTGAGTGGCTTGACGAAGCCTATCACTACAACAGGGATCGGAGGGGTTGGGAGAGGCTAAAGAAGATCAGCGTCGCGGAGCTAAAGCAGAACTATCTAAAGATCGTTTTGCAGAGACTGCTGGTTATCGGATTCATACTCTATCTACTAATTCGGTTCTTCCCCTGACTGCTAGGAGAGCCTAGGAAGACTTTTTCTGTTCTGTATTGACCGCTTGTTTGAGTAGTTTTTGGTTACCGCTGATGTGATACCCAAACATCGCAATACAACTGATAATTGCCCCTAGCTCAGCTAAGCGAGTCAGGATGAGTAAAATCAGCCCGTTATGGCGGAGCCAATAATCGTCGGCGTAAAGGTAGAGGGAGTAGAACGATTCATTTAAGTCAGCGAGCCCCTCTTGATATTCCTTAGATGTTTTCTCGAGCCCATCGAGCTCCTTGGCCCGGGCTAGATACGTCTCAAGGTTTTTGTTCACCTCCCCCAGATCGCTCTCTGGTCCGCCAAACAACAGGTACGCATTCCCGCTGGTAGCGCCCCACCTCTCCATACCCTTCTTGGCATTCTCAAGTTTTTCGATTATGACCCGGGTGTCTTTGGCATCGATAGCCGCATCAACCCAGCCAGTCGTGTCAGCGTAAACCCTATTGGTAAGATAGGAGCTAACTAGATTGAGCGCAACCACCGAAGCAAGGAGGCTTAAAAATATTCTACCCCACTTCCAGTTCTCCATCTTGATGAGAATGTATCACGGGTATTGTAAGCGAGCAAGGCAAACAGCTCGCTAGCCATTGGGTTCGAGCAGCTCGACAGCAAGCACCGCGAGCTCGATATCTTCCTCCGGATAGGGCATATGGGGGTAGTAGGCCAAGTATTCATGTGCATCTTCAGCCTGAGAGAATAGATAGTTCTCATTTAGCTTGGACTGAAATTGCTTAATTTTGATGTATTGTTTGTACTCGTTCTCTTCATATAGCTCCACTAGGCCGTGATGGGCTCCATGGGTGAAAATCGTTGACCACCAGTCTGCGCCTGGCTGAGCGACATCATAACCCAAGAGTCCCTCAGCCCTTTGAGAATCTGCCTCCCCAGCTTCGATCCTCGTGATTTTGATCAAACCATGTGAGTGACTAAGCTATAATTGAACAAAGATTTGTCGCGCCTCCAATTCTGAAACAAAGCCACCTCGCTCCAGATGATCATCAATTATTTTATCGATTTGATAACCTGACATCAGGCCTCTCAGACGGCTCATCTGAACTTCATCATCCCAGTCGTTCCGGTAAACCCCACGATACTTCTCATAGTCATTTGGGAATCCTGCCGGATCAAATAGCGGGATGGTCGGTTTTACTATGCGGTAGATCATCACTTGATGTAATTATGCCGGAGTTGCTACGGCGGATGTCATACTGTAAGCTACCACTCCCCACTAGTGTCCTCAAGAATTTGTCTGCCTTTAGCCGTGAGTCGCAACCAGACATCGTCTCGGTTACTTCTAACCCTGTTCCAGTCAGTTGCTTGCCCCGCTGTGTCAACCAATCCTGCGCTTACAAGGCATTGTAATGCTTTTTCAATCTCCCCCCATGTAAGTCGAACTCCTTTGTTCCGACTGCTATAGTAGTCCTCATTATCAATGAGAATGTCTTTTTCGGGCAGGGAACGATTATTGAGTTCCGCCTCGATTATTCTTGGGCTTTCCATATCATCTGCCAGTATATCGAGAATAAAAAGTTCTAGCTTTTTCATTTTGGTTTATTGCAATTTGGCAATCTGGGGACGGTTCCCTTTTACTCTCATTATTTGCCACTTGCTTCCATCCATCGTGAGATCATCTCTTTTTCTTAGCCTCCGCGCCACAGGGTACTAATCGTCTAAATCGTTAGTGATCTTCTGGTGATAAGATCTAGGTCGCTGTATTGGGGGGGCTATTCTGAGACGTCGTCTAGTATTTTAATAGTATATCCCCATCTCCAAATTCGAGATCTAGCACGATAATTCGCCCCCATCGTTCCTGACCTTAAGAATATGATTATCGTTTACTTTTTTACAGCTAACGATTGAATATTCCTTATCAAAAGTTAATTTGATAGGGGGTGGTATTGGAGAATGAATAATTATTCCCTTGGGTATTTTATTTTTCGTCATTTCAACTCCCGGGGGTTATCTCCGCATTGATGACTGAGACTAGCCTCTCGATTTTTCTATTTGGTTTTGTCTAGCCGCGAAGCGGACAATATCTCCCTGCTCTTTGATGCATCGGTTAAGGCGGGGCGAACTTGCTCCAAACTTTCTTGCTTGCAGGTATGCCTCTAACGCCTCAGTATTTCTTTTCATGGAAGAAAGTATATCTCCTTTGAAAATGTGGTAGGTAGGATTCTTTGGTTCAACAGCTAAGCATCGACTCAACGCCGCCAATGCCTCTTCGTATTTGCCTAAATCGAACGTATTGCTCGCAGTAAGAAAATTAGCCGCAAGATCATTGGGATTAATCTTTAGAATTCGGGCACATTGATCATTAGACTCCTCATACTTATGGGAGTTACCCAAGTCTACGGCGAGATTTAGCAGGGTGTCAGTGTCATCTGGCCTTATGGAGAGTGCCTTCTCGTAGAGCACGATACTTTCCCCGTATTTCTTCTTAGCACCCAAGATTACAGCTGAATTAAACAATGCCTCAAAATGTGACGGGTCGTGATCCAGCTCCTGCTTATAAAATGCTAAGGCTTCCTTACGTCTCCCTAGGTCCTGCAGAGCAAGTCCAATCTTGAAATAAATATTTGGGCAATTCTTATCCATTCTTAAGGCCCGCCGAAAATATCTTAATGACTTCCCTGTGTCGCCAAGCTTCTGATATGTCTCAGCTATGAAAAAATAAAGATCAGCTGATCCTCTTGAATTAACCAAAACTCTTTTATAGAGGGTTAGGGCTCGCAAATAATCCTTAGAATTATACGCTTCGTTTCCTTGCCTAACCAAATCTTGTCCGATGTTTGTCTTCATAAATTGCTTATTACCTGCGTCTGTTTTTTCGGTTAGGTGGAGGTCTACCGTCGCCATGGGGTGAAGTGACGTCTTTTCGCAGTTTCTTTAGTAACTCTCTACGTTGACCAGCGGTTAGCCCTGTAAACCTGCCCTTCTTCGCAAGCAGGTATACCCCGGCACCCGCTGCAATTACGCCTGCTGTGATTAAAGCAGGTACCAACCATGCCGGTGCGGTGGCCACTGCGAGTACCTTTGCCAAAGAAGCGAGAAGCACCGGGATGTTCAATCCCATCGCCACAGAGTAAGAAGTGTCTCCTTTGGGGTCTATCCTCGTCAAGGGATTATTTTTTGCGTACAAATATTCGTTAAGTGATAGAGAGTCGTCTTTGTCTCCCGGATGCGGGTCAACCGAGGTGAAGCGGTAAAGTGTTGGCTCATACCACCGCGCCCCAAGGTGGTAGAGGCCGGTGTCGTTATCCTGCCAGTAGCCGGCGTAGCGGATGGGTAGCGGGAATTGCTCAGTCTTATTAATGATCTTGCCCCATTCGTCGTACTCGTAGGAGTTAACGACGTTGCCGTTACTGTCTCGGACCATACCGGCCAGACGGCCAATTATTGGATGGTAATAGTAGTAAAGGAGGGGCGATGATTAGAGCTGAAACTGTAAAAGAACACTATCGACCTAACGTAAATATATCAAAGACTAAACGGACACGATAAGCTTGCGTAGGTTTACGGCTCACCGGCTGCTAGTAGCTCCCAGTAAGTAATGAGGTCGTCGCTTTTACCGTGGTGAAACCTTTTCCAGACCTTGTTTTGTGGAAAAATGGTGGAATCGTTAATCGATGTGTTCTTGAGCGCAACATACTCTCTTCCCTCAACAGCTTCACCTAAATATGCTCCTAGAATTTCGATGGTTTCTTGTTGCGGAGTGAATTTAAAGTCCCTTTTAAAAGATTGCTCAAGCTTAATCACTGAGTCTTTTGAGTAGTCGAGATTAAGCCCGAGGGTATCTCTAGCTGTCTTTGCGGCAATCCGGGCGTTCTTGATCATTTCATTATGGAGATCTAGACGTCGCGCATCTCCGACGCTCGGATCACCCCAATCTAACCGCGGCAGGATAGTTGCTGGACAATTAGGAGGATTCCAAAAGTAATTTGCAATATCCTTGCCGGGCAACGATGTCCGTTTCTCGGATCCAGAAAAGAGATTATCGCAACAAGAAAGTACTACACCCTCATATAACTTGTCAGCCTTGAGACTTGACTCCGATAAGAATACTTCTTCACTTTCTCCCACAACCGATTTATTTAAGTAGGTAAAGAAGTAAACACCGGGTAGTCCATCCGTCGGAATATTTAATCCCACCCATCTTTCTTGCTCGAAGTGACGACTTTTCTCTACTAGCTTGTGCCTATGAATAAAGTATTTCTCCTGTTCTAGCAACGCATAGTCCGCATTGATTATTTTTATCAACGGCTTGATTATTTGATTGACTAAGTAGTCCAGCTCATGTGCATGAACAATATTTATATGTAGAAATATATGTCCGCACTGATAAGATCGTGCAACCGGTGGGCTAATTGTGAATGATGAGGCTTTATTGCCGATTCTAAAAATCCAATAAGAGTCATCCATCAGTACTCTTGTAGTGACTGAGGGCAGATTTTCGCTGGTTAACACCGACGCTTCCGTATCGCTTGACCCATAACTTGTTATTCTGTAGCCATCAGATAAATTAGCCAAAAACCTAAGAAACTTTGGGTATACGACGCTGGTTTTCTCGGCATAAGAAAGAAAAGAAGTGATATTCATCCACTGCTTAATACCTGCGAACTTTTATACGCGTATTGTTGCGTATAGTATTTGAGAGCTTTGTCTTTTTATTTACATGGAGATAATAATCCCTCCCAGTCCCGATTCTAATCTTGTCTCCAGAGCTTTTGCCGGGTTTTTGTTGCCTGCCGTTTTCCTTCTCTAAAATAAGAAGGAAACTCACACAAAATGGGCAATCTCTATATATAAATCCTTAGTTAATCCCTGATTGCTAAAAGCATTGTACGCGCGACGCGACATAAGATAAAGAGGGCTGGGATTAAGTAACTCTAGCTGGTAGCCCACCAGATCAGTCGTTCGAGCAAAATCCGTATTGGGCCAACTAGATCTGTCAATATAGAGATCAGAAATTATGCCCGGTCCACTAATATCGCAATCCGGACAAATATATTTATCTGCTGGCTGTATGCCAAACGGATCGAAGCCAAATTTAGTTGGTGACTGGGCACGACCAGTGTCGGCGGTAACAAAGAGCTGGAACCAATCCCTAGTTACCTTCTTGGTGTTATACTCAACAACGTTCCCAAAGCTACAGCCAGCTAGATTCTCTTTAACCACCAATTCTCTAAAAGCATCGCTCACGATAATTTCCTCAGCAATCGTCAAAAAGAGGTGGCCAGTCTTATTGAGCAAGTTTGTTTTAAATATTAGATCACCAACTTGTCTTCTAATATTCCCGCAACTCTTGCCGCATTTTTTTATCGTCTTATATTTGGTTCCAAAAACTTCCCCGCTGTCGTCAGTACGTGGCCGACGAAAAGGAGAAAATTGGTAGACGTCAGCGAGTTGCAACTCCTTTTCTGAGTACTTTTTCCCCATACTGAAAGATGCCAGAACCTTATTTTGGTGAACCCTCAGAAACTCAACAATTTTCGGGAGCTCCGGGTCTTTACTTGTCACCTTAATACGATAAGGGTTCTTAGAGTCATTCAGCCACTTTGGGTTGAAACCGTTTAGCTTACGACACTCATCTTCGAAGACTCGGAAGTCGTATATAGTTTTCATTTTCCTCTTTGTTTGTAACCCCTTATGGGATATCTCTTGTAAACCTTTTTCATAATTCTCTCAACTTCCTTAGGATTATTCTTTAAATTGGGTTTATAATTTTTACTACCCTTGTAGCCTGCGTATTGCCTGAATTCATTAGTTATCTTCTGATGATATGATTTCGGCAATTGTACTTGCAACCCATTCTTGGCACCGCCAAGATACTTGGGCTTGACGTGATGCCACTCCATTTTTTCAGTACTCTTAGCAGCTTTGATGCCGCGGCGAATTACTCCTGAAGCTGGTACAAACGGCACGAAAACCATTGCGCCATCAAAGGCCAGCCAAGCAAAGTTTCCAAGCGTTTTGTTTTTTCTGTATTCGTTTGCGCTTAAGGTTATTGAAGTCAAATCTGTAATAGTATCGAAGAAGTCTCCATCGGGGTCGGTGCGTACAAGTGGGTTGCTGCCCACGTAAACATAATCATTTAAGGTCACTAGGTCATCCTGATCGCCAGGGTGGGGATCTGCTAGGAGAAACCGATTAATGGTTGGGTCATACCAGCGCGCCCCGAGGTGGTAGAGGCCGGTGTCGTTGTCTTGCCAGTAGCCGGCGTAGCGGATGGGGAGCGGGAAGGCTTCGGTTTTGGTTACAATCTTCCCCCATTCGTCGTATTCGTAAGA
>JALHMV010000021.1 GCA_022843855.1 Patescibacteria group bacterium | reverse complement strand
GATGTTCTCGATATGTCAGTCGAAGAGGCGCTGAGGTTCTTTGACGGACAAGTTGAGGTCACCGAAAAGCTCGAAGTCTTGAAGGATGTCGGCCTGGGCTACATGCGCCTCGGTCAGCCGGCGACAACGTTATCCGGCGGTGAAGCGCAACGCATCAAGCTAGCAACCGAACTGGCGAAGCGCGAGACAGGTAAGACGCTCTACATTCTCGACGAACCGACGACCGGACTCCATTTTGAAGATATTCAAAAGCTTTTGAGCGTTCTGGACGCGCTTGTAAATCGCGGCAATACAGTCATTATCATCGAACACAACACTGACGTCATTCGATGCGCTGACTGGATTATCGATCTCGGCCCAGACGGCGGCACAAAAGGTGGTACGATCGTGGCGACCGGCACACCGGATCGAATCATGAACCATCCGGATTCGCTGACCGGCCGATTTCTACGCCAAGAAGATGCCAGCATCGAGAAAAGCCGAACAAGCGCCAGACAGACTGCCCAACCCGGCAGCGCTCCCTGATTACTCCCTGCTTTTAGAGCTCCGCGCGCTCGACTATCAGACCATTGTCGGCGTCGACGAAGTCGGTCGTGGGGCGTTGGCTGGCCCCGTGGTTGTTGCCGCTGTCCAAATCACAACCAACGTTTCTGGGGTGACTGATTCCAAACAATTACCGAAACATCACCGAACACAGGTAGCGCAACGACTACACAATCGCTGTTCACTCATTCGATTTGGCTCGGCTGACAACCACGAAATCGATACGCTCGGCCTGAGTCGGGCGCTCTCCGTAGCCTACGAACGCGCATTGACAGACGTAGAGGCTGATCTGGTTCTGACTGATCATTACACCCTCCCAACCCCTCATCGCTTCATTCGCGCGACGAAGGGCGAGACGCTCTTCTACCCCGTGGCCGCCGCATCAGTCGTGGCCAAAGTGTACCGCGATCAGTTGATGGCAGCCTACCACCTCTTTTATCCGGACTACAATTGGCAAACCAACGCCGGGTACGGAACCGCCAGTCACTTGGCGGCGCTATATAAAAGCGGGCTCAGCCCGCTTCATCGTTCCTCGTTCCTGAGAAAAAGCGGGTAGTCGGCGGAGAGGACAGACCGACTACCCGAGCTCGCTTTCTTGTTTGGCCCTACAGGAACGTGGGAGCTTCTTTCGGCCTGGTAGCTCGAAGCCATCAAGCGCTGCTCCCTACGATGGAGGTATCGTATGCCTCCCACGATGGCCCTGTCAAGACCCAGTTTTATGGGTTGACATCTTAACCCTATTAGGCTACCATTGCCCCGAAATCAGCACGATCGCGCCCAGCACCCTTTGTTCGTTAACAGACCAGCAATCCCTTGAGCGATTAAAGGGTGCTGGGTGAGGAAAGTCCGGGCACCCGAGAGCAACGCTCCAGCTAACGGCTGGCCGCTGCAAGGCGAGGGAAAGTGGCACAGAAACCAAACCGCCCTTCGGGGTAAGGATGAAACGAGTGCGGTAAGAGCGCACAACTTCCGTAGTAATACGGATTGGAAGCCAAACCCAGCGTGGTGCAAGTTGAGTGGGCTAGATTATTAACACGTTCAATCGTATTGAGCTCCGTTGCTGCTCGCAGCAAATGATCTGGTCTCAACGCATCGAGGCGACATGTGTCGCCCAATAGATAGATGGTCGTGATTGTTCGTAAGAACAGTACAGAACCCGGCTTACAAGATTTCCGCAGAGCCCACCGCACGGTGGGTTTTTGCGTACTGACAGATAACAGGTTCACTGGTAGAATATGGAGTGTATTCCCGGGTCGTCTAAAGGTAGGACATCAGGTTTTGGTCCTGAGTATCGGGGTTCGAATCCCTGCCCGGGAGCTATGAGCAATCTCGTGAATCGCGAGTATCAAACATTGCTTACGATCGAGCGTTGGCTCGCCAGTCGCCTAACGCGGGCTATTAAACGCCTCCGAATTGGCCGGCTTTTTTCCGTTTGGTTTTTGGTCTGGATTATTCTGGGTGGATTTTTCTTTGGGTTTCAGGCTTACCTCCTCCTTCACGGCCTCACCCTACCGTTTACCGACCAGGTAGAAATCGTCGCCCTGGCAGCGGGGGTGGTGCTCGGCATTCTGACCGGCCTCCTTGTTATTCTCTTTTTTGACAACGAAGCGACCGACTGGAGGTTACCGATGCTCATCTTCGGCCTGTGGATGATAGCGCCAACCGTCTTTCCGCTACTCTTTCTGCTGGGCGTCTTTACCAACCAGCAGGAATTAATCACTATCCAAACCGCGTCATGGCGACCGATCGTTGAGTTTCTTATCTTTGCAGTTGGCCTGGTCCTTATCGCTCTCTTTTTTCGCCGAATCACCTTTACGCAAGGCGCGGTCACGGTTCTCCTCTTCTCTTTTGTTTTTATCGGGAAGGCGCTGACAACCAATACGTTCTACCTTACCGATCGCTGCCCGACCGAAATAACTGGCGAGAGTCGCGCCTGGGAAAGCAATACCAGGGCGGAACTCGACGCCTACCGAGCCGCAACGCAAGATAACGCCTTCTATCACACCCCACTCGGGCAACTTGTCTGCACCAGAACTTCGGAGAACCTCTTCCGATGACAGAATCGTTTGTTTTTTCCCTCGATATGTTGCCCGATTTTGCGCGTGACCTCGTTAAAGATCTCAAGCCCGGCGACGTGGTAACGCTGCGCGGACCGCTGGCCGCCGGTAAAACAACGGTTGTCGCAGCGCTTGCGCGGGCCTTGGGATATCAAGGTCACGTTGCCAGCCCGACCTTTGTCATCGAGCGCCGCCATCCGCTTAAAGGCCCGATTACTACGCTCGCGCACCTCGATTTTTATCGACTTGAAAACGAGCAGATCGACTCGCTTGATTGGCGAGAAACCTTTGATGAGCCAAAAACCGTTACATTTATCGAATGGCCGGAACGGCTCGGCGACCGGTTGCCCAAAAACGTCAAATCCATAACACTAGAAATCGTCGATGAAAAAACCCGCCGACTCACCCTTTCAGACAATTTTGCTGCTTGACACGACCGCTCGCGACCAAACCCGCGTAGCGATCATTCGCCCGAAGGAAACCGTTACGCTCGAACGACCGGTGCGCGCCCAGGAACTCCAGGTATTGATTGAGGAAATCGTACGCGAATGCGAAATAACGCTCAGTGACGTGAACGCCGTTGCGGTCATGACTGGCCCAGGCTCGTTCACTGGAACGCGGATCGGCATTACCGCTGCCAACGCCCTTGGCTGGCTTTACAAGTTGCCGCTGGTACCGATTGTCGGGACCGACTTCGAAACAGCGCTCAGCGAGCTCGAACACGCCCGCTTTCTCGACCCGGTCAAGGTCGTCCCACCAAGCGTTTAGAACCGTGTTTTTGGCTTCTCGCTATGGTAAAGTTGATCTCAACGCATGCTGATTCGTCGCATTAACCAACCAGCCATGGAACCAAAGGCCCGCCGCCGATTGATTTGGAAGCGATTTTTTCTGGGCGTTCTTGTACTGCTGATCGGTGTCGCCGGTTGGGTTGGCATCACTGGTGCGCTGGCGCTCCGCAACATAACCGCAAAAAATACCAACGAAACGCCATCGTTCTTTAAATACGGCAACAACATCACCCCCGACCAGCTCGCCGGTGAAGGCGACGCCCGGATCAACGTACTCCTGCTCGGCGTGGATAGCGCCGCAGGCCTAACTGACTCGATCCAAATCGCCTCAATCGATCCAGTCAACAAGAACGTCGCGATGCTCTCAGTGCCGCGCGATTTGTACGTTATGAATCCGGCCAAAAAGCGCAAAACCCGTATTAACGAAGTCTATCGCGATAGTAGTAAGAACTGTCCGAAGAAAACAGCAACGTGTGACCCGGCGATTGATTACGGTGCGGTCGCGCTGGAGGATCTTTTAAGCGATATTCTTGGCGCCAAGATCAGCTACTTCGCCAAAGTCGACTTCGACGGGCTGAAAAAGCTTGTTGACACGATCGGCGGCATCGATATCTACGTTGAAAAAGCCTTGAGCGACCCGGCTTTCCCCAACCGCAACTACTCTGGATACGATCCGTTTTTTGTCAAAGCTGGACAGCAAAAAATGAACGGCGAGCTGGCTCTCAAGTACGCTCGCTGTCGCGGCGGTAACTGTGGCGGCGACTTTGGTCGGGCCAAGCGCCAACAACAGGTTGTAATGGCGATTCGCGAAAAGATCACCAGTCTCAATATCGTCACCAATCCTCAAAAACTAACCTCGACGATTAACGCCGCTGGCCGAGGCTTCAAAACTGACTTATCAATCGATCAGATTGCTCAGCTCTATAAGCTAATCAAAGACGTCCCAACAGCGACGGTCGGTAGCGCCGTACTCGACAACGGCCCAGAAGGTGTTCTTAAGAACGTCACAATCGGCGGGGCGTATCTGCTCGTGCCGAAGCTTGGCGAAAACGATTGGTCAGCCGTTCGAGAGTTTACCAGCGCTACCTTCCCAGAACCGTACTTGGTCAAAGAAAAGGCGACGATTAGCATCGTCAACGCCAGCGGAAAAGCGGGTCTTGCCGAGACTGTCAGCACCAAACTCAAGAAACTTGGCTACAACGTCACAATCACCGAAGCAAGCGCCGTTACCCAAAGCGCCACAACGATCAAGTACTTCGACGACAAATCACCCTACACGATCGCTCTGCTAAAAAAACGCTTTAACGTCACACCCGCTAAAACCAAGGCAGCGGGAGATGCAACGACCCAGATCGTCCTAACGCTTGGCTCGACATATAAGTAACCCTTTCTAACCGAGGCTCAATTCGCTACAGTGACGCCAATGTCAGCCCGTCATCTGCCGTATCTGGCGACGCTTTATTGGGTCATACCACTAGTTGCCACCATCACTGTCTGGGAATCGCTCCCGAAGACCGCCACCCAGCTCTCGCTCGTTATCGCCACTGGCATCATCGGTATGGGCGCTACAACGCGAAGGATAGATTACCCAATCGTCGGCACACCGTTTTTCATCTTGCTCCTAGCCAGCTACTCTCAGCAGCTACTTCTTATCAATCCGATTCTGATGAGCGCCGTACTAATCATCGCCTTACCGCTTACGGCTGCGCTCCTCTATAGAATCGGCGGTCGGGCGCTATCTAGGCATGAGTTGATTGAGCATGTATTTCTCGGCTTTCTCACCGCCCAAGTTCACAGCCTGTTGTTTTATTGGCCGTTCTCGTTCTTTGAGAACGCGCTCATCAGCTATATCGCCTACTACTGGCTGTGGCAGCTGCAGCGTATCCTCAATGCCCAAACGGTGCGATCAGTTCTCGCTCATTTCCTTTTCACCGCCCTGGCTGTTATCCTGGTAATAGGTGTACTGCTATGGGTCAACTTTCCACAGTTACGAATTTTTTAAGCAGACTCAAAGCTGCCTTTAGGACAGTCTGGACGGTACTTCAACAGATATACGTTTTTGTCTGGGGGCAGCTTCAGTTGCGCCTTCCGTTTGTTCGGGCGCTTGTCGCTCGACATGTTCGTAACCCTGCGACCGTTTTTATCGATATCGCCATCTTCATCCTGGCTCTCTACGGACTATTTGGCGTAATCGGCTACATCTTAGTCTATCCCAAAAAGTCAGAGACACGCTTTACCGAAACGTTGACGATCCTCTATCCGCTCCCGGCTGCCAAGGTCAACAACTCACTAGTCTGGGGACATAAGTTTCTCGAACGTTTACGCTTTCTGAACACGTTTAACGAACGATCGCCGCAAGACGCAACCGCCAAACCGCCGACCGATAAGGAGCTGCGTGAACGCGTCCTGGAGGGACTCGTTCAGGATCAGATTATTTTTCTGGAAGCTAAAAAACGTGGTATTCGAGTCACCGAAGAAGAGCTGGAAGCGGCCCTTAAAAGCCAAGGTGAAATCGGTGAGATAACCAAGAAAATCAACGAGCTCTACGGCATGGGTATCGCTGATTTTAAGGCGATTGTCGCTGAGCAAATTTTGAAAGAGAAGGTGAAGAACACCGTTCTCACTCGCGTTCGCGTTCGCCACATCCTCGTCTCATCACCCCAGGCAGCGACGGCCGCTAAGAACGCACTTGGTGGTGGTCGCGACTTTACCGACGTCGCCAAAGAATTTAGTCAAGACGCTAAAACAAAGGACGGCGGCGGCGATTTGGGCTACTGGCGCAAAGGCGAACTCTCTCTGCAAATCTCGCCGGGATTTGAAGAGACGGCGTTTACGATCGAGGTTAACCAAGTCTCAGACGCCATTCAGTCGCCGTTCGGTTTTCACATCGTTCAGGTCACTGAGCGCAGCGGCGACAACCTTCAAACTTACGAGGAGTGGTACCAGCAGATCCTGTCCACGTATCATGTAAGGCGCTACGTTCACCCGTAGCGCTAGATTTTCTCGGTTAGTTTTGAGAAAATTGACAAGTTAGTTGTGAGATAGATTTGCAGTGGTAGCTCAGTTGGTTTGAGATGGGAGCAAGCGCACCATCGAACGCTCGGCGCAAAAAATGTTATCGTCCTTGGAACATTTTGCAGCGGCGAGTGAGCATCGGGAGATGCTCGGTTGAGTGAAAGAAACAAAGTTTCAGGTTAAAATACAAGGGCAGTTAAGCAGTGGTAGCTCAGTTGGTTAGAGCACCGCCCTGTCACGGCGGGGGTCGCGGGTTCAAGTCCCGTCCACTGCGCTCCTCATGTCCGAGATCACGATCAAACGTCTGGCTTCCTCGCGCTCACTCAGACTGCGAGTTTTTGACGACGGCCGCGTCCTCCTGACCGCCCCGGCCTGTGCGTCGCAGAAGTTGATCGATAGTTTTCTGGCAGAGCATCAAGACTGGTTGGCAGAAAAGTTGAGCCAATCAAACAAGAAACAAACGGCTCTCACCGCCGAACGCGATCGGTTGTTCTTCCGAGGCACCGAATACGACTTTCGCTTATCTATCAGCACATCAAAACGACCAGGCGTAGCTCGTGTCGCCACTCAAATTGTCGTCACCGCTCCCAGCGAAGCGCACGACGTCGTTCGGCCGATACTTGAAAAATGGTACCGATCGCAGGCGGATCTGCGCTTTACCGAGCGCGTCCCGTTGCTAGCCGATCTCGTTGGCCGCGACGTCAAACGCGTCACTATCCGCGATCAGCGAACGCGCTGGGGCTCGTGCTCGAGCCGCAACACGATCTCACTCAACTGGCGCCTTATCATGGCACCGGACTCGGTCAGTGATTACGTTATTTACCACGAGCTCGCTCATCTGACACACATGAACCACTCGAACCGTTTCTGGCGGCTTGTCGAGCAGTACGTTCCCGACTACAAAAATGCTGAAGCCTGGCTGAAAGCTCATCATTCGCTGCTCAGGTTCTAGGTGCATTATTCTGGTACTATGTCGTTATGAAACTACCAATTATCGTCGTCTTAGTAATCGCCATCATAGCTGGAGCTTTTATCGCTACCCGAAACAAAGAAGCAGAGCCCACAAACGAACAACCTAGCGCTATCAACGAGCAATCGCCGCCTCAAAGTGAAACACCCAACACTAGTGCTCCAGCTACCAACCCAACCCTTGTTTTAAACGGCACGAAAATCACTGGCAACTACTACCAGTACACTCTCGCGGATTACAACGCTGCCCGTGCTGCCGGACGGCCGATTTTTTTATTCTTCTACGCCAACTGGTGCCCGACATGCGCGAAACAGGAACCGATCGTGAAGCAGCTCATGAGCGAAATTGCCGATCAATCAAAGCTTGATGACTTTGTTGCTTTCCGTGTCAACTACAACGACAACGAAACCGACGCCGATGAGAAGAGAATCGCTGAAGAATTTGGCGTGCGCTATCAGCACACAATGTTTGTTGTAACCGGCGATGGCCAAACCGCTAAAAAGTTCCTCGGACAGACCGACGCCGCTACACTGAAAGCCGCTTTTAGCGCTGTCGCCCAACAATAATGGTTGATCAGCTCAACCTTTTGATCGCCTTCACCGGCGGCCTTGTTTCCTTTTTTTCACCGTGCGTTGTTGTCCTTGTTCCGATATTCCTAGCTAATATCGCTGGGGTAAATTTACGCACTGACGACCTTGCTCAAGCCCAGAAACAAATACGTCGATCAACATGGCTGTTTGTCATCGGATTCACAATTACCTTTGCTATCTTCGGAAGCATTTCCGGGCTGTTGGCGGCCCAATTCGTTCAGTTCGAAAAATACTTCTCGGTGATTGCTGGAGCGTTGATTATCTTTTTTGGTCTAGTGATCGCTGATCTTATAAAAATAAGCTGGCTGTACAAAACTTTTAGGGTCGAGCCAAAACCGAGCGGTGATCGGAGTAGGCTCTACCCGCTACTGATAGGCGTCGGCTTCGCTGCTGGGTGGACGCCGTGCGTAGGACCGGTTTTGGCCGCTATCCTCCTGCTTGCTGGCGAGTCGGGCTCGGCCTCAGTCGGCGCGATCTACCTACTCGCCTACAGTCTCGGCTTGATGTTGCCGTTTGTTTTAGTCGGGACGTTCATCGAGCGAAGCCGTAAGGTCATCTCAGGATTAACGCCGCACCTCGGCTGGATTAAGTACTTCAGTGCTGCCGTAGTGATAGGTCTTGGCATCCTGCTCATGAGCGGAAATCTAGGCCGGATCCTGAGCTACTTCTATTTTCTCTAGACGTTGAACAAAAACTCAATCACGTCGCCGTCGCGGACGGTGTAGTCCTTACCTTCGCTGCGCAACTTACCGGCAGCTTTAATGGCAGATTCGCTTTTGAGTTCCTGCAAGTCGGTGACGTTAAAAACCTGGGCGCGGATAAAGCCTTTTTCGAAATCGGTATGTATCTTGCCGGCCGCTTGCGGCGCTTTAGTGCCGCGAGTAATCGTCCAGGCGTGTCCTTCGGTCGGTCCGGCGGTAAAGAACGTCTCAAGTTGGAGCAGCTCGTATCCAGCACGGATCACTTCATCGAGACCGGAGGCAACGCCCAATTCTTGACGGAACTCTGCCTGCTCTTCGTCTGGTAGCTCAATAATCTCTAGTTCGGCCTTGACCGAAATAACAACTACCTGAGCCCCTTCTTTTTTTGCGTGCGCAACAATAATGCCAATGTGGTCGTTGCTGGGATTCTCTGAGACGTTGGCGATATACATCAGCGGCTTGGCTGTCAGAAAATTGTAAGAAGAGAGTTCGCTGCAAAGCGCTGGATCGGTGCGCAACGGCGTCTCGTTTTCAAGCATGGCAACTGCTTTTTTTATATTGGGAAGTAATTTGAGGGCGTCTTTATCCTGACGTTTCGCGCGATCTTCCACGCTTTTGACAGCGGCGGTCACCTGCTCAAGATCGGCCAATAATAGTTCGGTATTAATCGTGGTAATGTCGTCGTCGGGATCGACTTTTCCAGATACATGGATGACGTTTTGATCCTCAAAAACCCGGACAACCTCGGCAATTGCGTCACAAGAACGAATATGGCTTAAGAACGTATTACCGAGCCCCTCACCGGCTGACGCACCTTTGACAAGCCCAGCGATATCGACGAACTTAATCGTCGCCGGCACGCGCTTGGCACTGCCGTATGTCGCGACCAAAAAGTCCAGACGCTGATCGGGGACCTCGACGATGCCGACGTTGGGCTCGATAGTCGTAAACGGAAAATTAGACGCTTGCGCGCCCGCTTTTGTCAGTGCGTTAAAAAGTGAAGACTTACCGACGTTAGGCAGGCCAACGATTCCGATCTCCATGGAGTTATTTTACCTAATTACAGGTGGAAAAAGAAATCATGTAACAACTTACAAAGCAATGCTTGACCGGACAAAACTTTTGACGTACAAGTAATCCACAATGGCAACACGAAAATCTCCACGCAAAACGTCCGCGTCCGCACGTCCGTCCCGTCGAATTCAGCGCAGCAGCCGCACGAGCACTCCGGCAGCTGTCCAGACCCGCAAAGAAGCCAGCGCCGTCCCAACGGTCGCGCTGCCTGTCGGCAAATGGACTACGCTTATCACCGTCCTCGCCGCCGCGATCTTGGCGTTTGGTCTCTTTCTCGTTTTTCGCTCACCTGCGGGCGCGCCGGTCGCAACGTCACAGCAGCAAGAGATTAGCTATCAGGGGGTCGACGGCAAAAACGCCCTCGAACTGCTGAAATCAAACGCAACCGTTGAGACTCAAAACTACGAAGGCATCGGTGAGATGGTGACATCGATTAACGGTATGCCGTCAAACGCTGATAACTACTGGCTATACTACGTTAACGGTGAGCCGGGCCAAGTCGGCGCCGACGCATACGTCACCAAGTCCAGCGACACGATCACCTGGCGCTACGAAGCCGCTCAGCAGTAAGTACCTTGCTTTTCTCAGACAGTTCTGACAGCGTGGAGCTGTAACCTAATGGAGGAAAGGAAGTACTAATATGGAAGAACAAAGAGGGAGAGCGCCTTTCGTTATTGTGGCGCTCGTCTGTGCCGGAATCATTGTCGGCGCTACTACGTGGTTTTATATCCAACGCAATACCACCGCGGACGATGCCGCGGCAATTCAAACGGCGCCAACCGAGACAACCGAGAGCAGGGCTGAAACAGCGAAAAACGAGCTGGCAAGTAGCCTTGATGAGCTTGATAGGGAGATCGCTGCAATAGAAATTGAGGAGGAGAGCGACGATGATTCGATTGATTATTAGCCTAGCGTTCCTTGGTAGCTTGATTGCCGTCCCAGTCTTTGCCGAGGAAAGAAGCGCTCAAACTGAAGCGGAAGTCGAAACTCAAAAGGTCTTAAAAGAGCAGGCAAGAAAAAAAGCCGAGGCTCTCAAAGAACAGCAGAAAACTCAGCGCGAAGCCCGCAAAAAAGCTTTGGAAGCGGCGAAAACTGCGCGTGAAGATAGAAAGCTAGAAACCAGCAGAGACCTAGCTGAAAAACTGATTGCTGAACGGGCAGAGCTGCTGAAGAAGCTAGCTAGCGGCGAACACACTCGAAAATGCCGAGCAGAGGCGAAGTCGGAAGCCATTACTGCCATTAACGCGGCGATCGCCCGCCTCGGTACGATTACCGTTTCAAGCGCTACCACAGCCGACCAAGTTAGGACGCTCATCAAAAACGACATTGTCGGCAAGAACCACGTTTACGTTGCGCTCTTACCCGCTATCCGAGGCATGTGCGCATCCGACCGACTGATCGGGCTGATCGAGACCAAGATCGATCCCATCGTTGCTCGCCTGGAAGCAGGTGGCTCTAATGTAGCGTCGATCAAAGCCTCGCTTGCTGCTGCAACTACGAGCGCCGAAGAGGCGTACCTCGCTTACAAAACACTCGCCAGCAGCCCGGGGACTGCTACCTACCGAACCGACCTTTCAGTAGCAAAAAACCACCTCAAGACTGCCCGGCAACATTTGAGCGCTGCTCGTGATGCTATCGATGCACTACAGTCGACGAGCAACGACGGTACGGATGGCTCAAGCAGTTCCGAGATCAGCAACTAGCGTTTCTGTTTGTCACGGAACGCTCGCTCGGTCTCACGATTGAGTGAGCGTTCGCGTAGCTCGGCTCGATGGTCGTAATCCTTCTTGCGGGTTCCGAGACCGATCTTTAGCTTGGCTCGGCCACGCTTGACGTATAACTCGAGCGGTAAAATTGTAAATCCTTTCGCTGTTTGCTTACCTACCAGCCGATCGATATCCTGCCGACTGAGAAGAAGCTTTTTTGTGCGTGTTGGATCACCGTCGCTCACCGAAAAATGACTACCGACCCACCACAGCTCAACGTGTCCAGAGGCGTTGGCAAACGGACGAACATAGCTGGCGTTGATAACAACTTGCTTCGCTCGAATCGCTTTAATCTCCGGGCCAGTCAGCACGAGACCAGCTTCGAGGTCTTGCTCGATTTTGTAGTCAAAGTAAGCTTTCTTATTGCGGAAGAAGAGATCCATATCGGTATTGTATGTCCGACTCGCGGTTTTGTCATATTGTGTTACGATCGAGCCGATGAACGATAAAGCAGTTGAAAAGATCCTCAAGGCCGAACACGCGCGACAGCGCGACGGTATCGAGCTTATTCCTTCTGAGAACTACGTCTCACGCGACGTCCTCACCGCTATGTCGAGCGTCCTGACCAATAAGTACTCTGAGGGCTACGTCGGACGGCGTTACTACGGCGGCCAGGAGTTTACCGATCAAATCGAACAGTTGGCGATCAATCGTGCAAAACAACTCTTTAACGCCGACCACGCCAACGTCCAGCCACTGAGCGGCGCTCAAGCAAACGAGGCAGTTGAACACGCCTGGCTCGAACCCGGCGACACGATTATGGGCATGGAATTAAGTCACGGTGGCCACCTCACACACGGACGGCCCGGAACGATCCTTGCGAAAATCTTTAACTTCATCCGCTACGGAATGAAAGACGTTGAAACGGGTGAAATTGACTACGACGAGCTGCGTCGTCTCGCCAAAGAACATAAACCAAAAATGATTTTGGCCGGCTTCTCTTCGTATCCTCGCGAACTCGATTACGGAAAGTTTGCCGAGATCGGTCGAGAAGTTGGAGCGGTCTTATGGGCTGATGTCGCCCACATTGCTGGACTTATCGCCGCTAAAAAACTCGCTAATCCGTTCGATCACGGCTTTCATGTAATCAGCTCAACTACACACAAAACGCTGCGGGGACCCCGCGGC
>JALHMV010000020.1 GCA_022843855.1 Patescibacteria group bacterium | reverse complement strand
AAGAGTTCGAATGAAAGTGCATAAGGGCCACAAACAAAAGACCGGGTATTTGCCCGGTCTTTTGTTTGTATATTGTCGTATTCAAACTCCCACGCAGTCAGGAGTTCGCAATCGACGAGTGATAACGAGGAGATTTCGGAGCGCAAGCGACTCTCTCCCACGGTCCACACGGAAAAGGTCGAGCTGCTGCTCGGCTTTTTCCGTGCGAACTATCATGATGAACTCCCGCTTTAGTCAGGGAGTGCGCAGTCGCCGAGCGCAAGCGAGAAAATTGTAACCATCTCCCACGGTCCAGATAGCCGATCGGGGCGGTCGGTCTGCGGACCTGTATCAGTCCCGATGGCGATACAGCTGATATCGCCATCTCAGGTACCCAAGCCCAGCCAGACCGAGAATGAGTAAACCGATGACGAGAAGATAGTACTGCCGTGCGCCGTCGTTCGCTGTTGGTTCCGCTGTTGCCGATAGCTCGGGGAGATCAAGGTCTGAACTGTTGCCTTGGCTCTCGTCCGCAGACGATTGTTCTCCTGGATCGTTAGCTGGTATCTGTTCAGAACCTGACGACTGAGTACTTCCTCTCTGGCTGGACTGTTGGGATCGATCAGGTACGGGCGGCTGGGGATTCTCCTGCCCCTGATCTTCCTTTGGGTTGGGGTCACTAGCTCCGAGTCCGTCCGGTAGACCGCTTGGACCGTCGTTTGGAAGTTCGAAATTAGGAAGTGGCGCGAAGCTGACAAAGACTTGTGCTACTGCCGTTGTGTCAACGTAGTACGGATCGTCTGCTCCAAAATTTTCCGCTCGGTTGTTTTGAATAACGAGCCCCGAGATTGTTGGGAGATTAAGTATCTTGTCTGGATGCCGCCAATCAAAGAGGACGGTGAAACCTTCCCTGACGTTGCGTTCATGTCCGGGGTCGTAGTCAAAAAGCGGGTTAGTAGGGTCGGGGTGAGCCGCCACGACGGTGTTATCGCGCACCTCGTTATTGAAAACGGTTCGCTCCCGGTTGTGAGCGTCAAACTGATGAGCATAAAAATCGATAAACGATCGTCGTCGCTGTTTCGGGTTCGCTACCCGGTTATCGGTGACTAAGGTCTTCCATAATATCTCACTATATACTCGTGCGCCCTGGCCGGATGCGGGGCTAACATCTCGACCACCGAACGTGAAATATCCTCCGTCTTCGGAGACATTCTTCGCTACCAGGTTGTCCCACCCCCCGCTGTAAAAATTGACGGCCATCTTTGTGTCTCGAAATGTGTTGCCGACGATTTGTAGTCGATACGCGGTCCAGGTTTGGACGTTGTACTGCGCGCCACTGCTCGGCACAACATCCCACGGCCGATCGATGGTCAAGGTATCGCCCGAACGGCTAGCGATAAAACGCCACTGACCCGCACCGTTACCTGAGGTTATCACTACGACGTTTTTTTCGGTCAGCGGTCCCATATTCGCAAAGTCGGTTTGGCTGTCGTGTAGCGTCGTTGAGCTAGCGCTGGTGACACTACCGAATCCAAAAGCGTGATTCGAATGATCGCCGCCGCCCTGAGTTAGCATCATCTCCTGCTCGTTGATTAGACCTAAGAATTGGTCGCCAACTGTCTTGACGGTATTGCCGGTGACAATCAGATTCTCGGAGTAGCTGAGCTCGAGCGCACCCTTCTCGGTGCCGATCAACGCGTAGGCGCTATCGAGGATGAAAGAGTTGTTCTCGATTATTCCGTTTTTGTTATAAACAAAATGAACACGACAGCAACGATACTCGATGGTATTGCCGCGAAACGTTATCCAATCGCTCCCGTTAGTATAGATCGGCGCGCTATCTAAACGAGTGCTGCGAAAGACGCTGTCTATGATCGCCGGGCTTCTAACGTTGGTTAGGCTGACAGTACGGCCGCTTCCGTAGTCGAGTACAAAGTCATGGAGAAAGAGCTCGCTACTGGTACCTGAGGTGTGCGCGCCGATCGTCCCATTTGATTGCTCGCTCTGATTGAGATTGTTTGCAGTAATGCCGCTGATGCCGCTGAGGTTGGCGCTCTCAGAGAAGTTCGCCAACCCCTTTGCGAAGTGGTACGTCCGATTGAAATCAACTCGGGTCTGGCCCGAACCCGCTCCTTGGAGAACCGTCCGACTGCGTAGGACCACGCCACTGTCGACTAAATAGTGGCCGGCCGGTAGATACACGACGCCACCACCTGAGGTATACGCAAGATCGATCGCTGCCTGGATGGCGGCCGTGTCGTCGGTTGATCCGTCAGCGACCGCCTTAGTGGTCAGTCGGGGATCGGTCAGTACGTTATAGATATTGTCGGTAAATGTTAGTTTGTGTGCCCACGGTATGCCCAGTCCAAGCGAATCGAGGGTTCTTGGGATCGAGGTGATTGAGAACTCGCTGGTTGTTTCCCCAAAACTGCCGCCGTAGCCGTTATGAACTGTGACAGTATACGTCTGGTCGACTGAGGGGCTACTCGCTAACCGTAGGCTAAGCGAGTAACGGTCGGCGGCAAGTACCGTCAAGGGAAGACGGGTTTGGTCGCTGACGAGCCAGGCCTGCGGCGGGATCTGCGGTAGCCATTCGGTGAACGCTAGGTTTCTGCCCCAAATCCGAAAAACCTCCCCTTGAACAATTCGATCGGTCTCAACGCTCATCGCCCGCGGTTGGTTAATGAACGTCTCGTCTTGGCCGAGCGGTGTAGTGATTCTGACCCGCCAGACGCCAAACGGAAAGTCGGTCGGTGCTCGGAGCTGAATAAGATTCTGAGAATAACTCTCCTTTGTCAGCGTATCGGTTCTGCCCGGTTCGCCTGAGCGTTTGAGATACGTTAGCGTCACTTCAACTTGGTCGTTCTCGATCGGTAGATTGCCGGCGACAAGATTAAATACCTCACCGGGTCGTACTGTCTCGGACTGAGAGAAGATCGCGGGCGGACCGGTGGGCGTATACGGCGAATCATCAAACGGCTCTAGACCGATAAATCGTGATTGGTAGATGAGTAAACCAAGACTAATGATCGCAACGACGATCAGTGTTCGCTTGACGACGATAGCTGTTCTCATTCTCTGTAGCATACCAAAAACCCTCCGGCTGACGGCCGGAGGGCGTGATCGTGGTGACTTACTTGGTCGGATAGCGCTGGTGGGTACCTTGGTGCTCCATACAGTGTCCCAGGGGTAACCGCCCCAGCCATTGAGCAGAATCCTGCAGGGTTGGCGACGTGCTGGTGTTGCGCGTTGTAGCAGGATCTTTTGAGTCGGACCGTAGTCGTTACGCTTTTTGATAGCGCGAACAATGGTCGCTTGGTGCCGTTCGGGAACGACTGATCCGGACTGGATCATCACTCGTACAACCACCGCTGAACAACCGAAGCGAATATCGGCAAGCGCTCTTGCGATGTTCCGAGCGAAGGTCTCGGGGCGGACCGACGGGTCGTAGCCGGTGATTGTCACCAGCTGAGCAGGGCTGTGGCCGGCGTAAAGCGGCTTTGACGGATGACGAAGATGACAAGGTGCGATTGTGACGATCATGGCCTCCTCGAATGATCGCCGAGCGATCAGCGCTCCAACTGCGCCCCGTCATTGTAGTGCAATAAGTAGGAAACTCAACCGAGTTAACGAATGAAGAACCAGTACCCTAGCCCGATCAGGGCAAGCACCACAGCAAATTTAAGCAATCGTTTGATAATCGCGATGATGAAAAGAAGAACGAGCGCGACAACAACGGCGGTAGTGGTCATTTGCCACTATTGTACACGCCCCGGCAAGGGGAGCTCACTTTTGGCACTGGGGGCAGAAGTGGCTGGACCTGCTTGCAATCTTGATGCGCTCGATGGGGGTGCCACACGTCTTACACGGCCGACCCTCGCGCTTATAGACATTGGCAAAATTCAGGTAATTTCCTTTTGAACCGTCGTGTTTGCGGTAATGTTGGCTGCTGGTGCCGCCGTGGTTGAGCGATGTTTCAAAAACCTTCGGAATATTCTGATAAAGCGCGGCGATTTCCGCCCCTGTTAGCGAACTGACTTTTCGTTTCGGGTGCACCTTAGACAGAAAGAGCGCCTCGTCGGCGTAGATGTTGCCGACACCGGCAACAAGCGATTGGTCGAGTAGAGCCTGCTTGATTGTAACGCCGCCGCGCCGGGCGAGCTTTTGCTGGAGGTAATCTAACGTATACTCTGGCCAATCGTATTCTGGCCCGAGGTCGGCAACGAGCGGTTCCATTTCCGCATCGTCTTTTAAGACTTTAATCCAGCCGAATTTGCGCAAATCATTAAAGTAGAGCGTCCCGTTTTCGAGCTGAAAGATAATATGTGAATGTTTATGCGGTAGCTCAGCCACGTAGGCCTTGTCCGGGTGGCCGCCCACGACCCAGTTACGGTTTTTGTTCGGTGCATAAATAAGTTGCCCAGTCATCTTTAAGTGAAAAGCGAGGTAGTTTTTTTCGAGCTTCCAAATAAGAATTTTAGCTCGGCGATCGATATCGATAATCTTCTGTCCCTCGATCATCTCCGGGAAGCCAACGAAAAGCTTTGGTACCCGAACATCGACCGAAATAATTTTCTGTCCGACCAGCTTGGTCTTGAGTCCGCGCTTGATTGTTTCGACTTCGGGTAGTTCCGGCATTTGGAGGGATTGTGGCAAAAACGAAAGTAAAGAAAAAGGGCGGACACGCGTTGTGCGTGACCGCCCTCGGTCGGGTGGCGGGAGGGCCTAGCCCTTCCCGCTCCAGAACGACAGTCGAAACTGCCGCTCCGGCACGGTGTCGGAGATGGCCGTGCCAGCCGGCTTCAGCCAGAACTGCCCCTCCCAGTGAGACAAGCCGATTTCACGGACTTCTCCCTGGCCGATCCAAGTCGTGCCGTCGCGGTCGGTGACCGCGACCTGCGACTCGCCCTTCTCCTCGAGGGTAGCCTCGAGGCGGAAACCGCTGTCGCCGGTGGCGACGAGCGTCCGGCCGTCGGTGAGCGTCCCGCTCAGGACGACGATGTCGCCCTTGTGCTTCACCGGGTCGGGCGACCAGTCGCCCGCGACCGGGACGGCACTGGTCGTGCCGTCGCCGATCATCGTGTTGCCGCCGCAACCAGTGACGGCGAGAGCGACGAAGGCGGCCAGCATGGCCGCGAGCAGAAACAGCGTGGTTTTCATGTGCGTGTCTGACCTCACATTGAAGTCGGCCGTCACTGTACCATACAAAGACCGAACAGTCAAGGCTCTGGCTACGTGTTTTGTGCGTGGCCACAATGGTTGGGGTTGAGCAGAGGCTTTGTTACAACTAGAGTATGGAAATAAAAATTGCCCGGATTCGTGATGGGGTTGAGCTACCCAAATACGTCCCAGAATCAGCGGCCTGCTTCGACCTTCAGGCGGCGGAGAACACAACGCTGCAACCCGGCGAGATACGGCCGATCCCTTCGGGTCTCATTATTCACGTCCCGCTTGGTTATATGTTGATGATTGCCCCACGATCGAGCGCTCCGAAGCACGGTATCTCGATGCCGCACTCGGTCGGCATCATCGATCCTACCTATTGCGGGCCGGAAGACGAGGTGTTGATTTTGATTCAAAACCGGACCGACCAGCCGATTAATATCGAAAAAGGCCAGCGGATCGCTCAAGGGTTTTTTGTCGAAGTTCCGCACGTTGTGTGGAACGAAGTTGATAAGAGCGAGCTTGCCCCGACTTCGCGTGGCGGCTTCGGCTCGACCGGCACCCATTAATCTTCTACCACGATAGCCGTTTTAGGTGTTGACACACCATATCGGTCTACTATAGAATCGAACGGTACATGGTAGAAAAAGTACAAGGAGGAGTCGTCTAAGACATACGCCCAGTTTGGTGCGGTGTTTGGTCGCCTCCGGCGACTTTTTTTGACCCGATCCTGAACAAATAGGATTCCAAGCCAAAGTTGAAGATATTTCTTCAGCTTTGAAACAGGTAACGTTACCGGTTGTGCCCCAAGCATAGCTGGTAGCGAGAAAAACTAGATCTTAATCGTTTAAGAACTAGAAGTGTAAAATCACACAAGAGCACATAGAGGATGCCTTGGCAGATATGGCTGATGAAGGACGTGGTAGCCTGCGATAAGCATCGGGAAGCTGGCAACAAGCGATGATCCGGTGATGTCCGAATGGGGAAACCCGCTATGGCAAACCCATAGCATCAGTTCAGGTTGGAGGAAGTAGTATCATGACGCGCAGACGTAGGCAGAATCTGATGCGCGCCTATGAGGTACGCATTACGTTTAGAAACGGGACGGTGGAGACTCTCCGGTTTAATAGCGTTCGACGGTCTCGCTACCGCAGGGTTAACGAGATCGTCAGGTCGATCGAGCAGGATGTTCGGTTCGCCGGTCGCCAGATCGCCGTTGTTTCGCTGGCTTACGTTGTACCCGGCAAACCGTCCCACGTTTTTTACTCGGCCAAGATGGTCGAGTTCGACTAGTTCTGGGCAAGCGACGCTTGCCCCTTCCAACCTGAACTGAAAGGCACCTGGGGAACTGAAACATCTAAGTACCCAGAGGAAAAGAAAGCAGCAGCGATTCCCCCAGTAGCGGCGAGCGAAAAGGGAGCAGCCTAAACTTGACCGCTGAATCTTGGGCGTAAGTAGAAACAGGCGACACCGTACAATATGCGTGTTGGGCCAAATTTATGAAAATTTGTTTTTGCTTGCGTCCGGGACTCAGTGGTTGAGGGTTATAGGGAAATAACTAACTTTTAATAGTTAGGTTCGAGAAGAGATTATAAGAAGGACCTTGGAAAAGGCCACCATAGAGGGTGATAGTCCCGTATTTTAAAGTTTCTTCGAATGCCGCGTTATTTTTCCTGAGTACGACTGGACACGAGTAATCCAGTCGGAAGGTCGGGTGATCGTGCCCGAAGGCTAAATACCGTATCTGACCGATAGCGAACAAGTACCGTGAGGGAAAGGTGAAAAGTACCCAGAGTATGGGAGTGAAATAGTTCCTGAAACTATGTGCTTACAAGGAGTCGGAGCCCGTAAGGGTGACGGCGTGCCTTTTGAAGAATGAGCCAGCGAGTTACATCTTCGTCCCAAGTGTAAGGGCCTTTGGCCCGGACGCGTAGCGAAAGCGAGTCTTAATAGGGCGTCATAGGGGCGGGGAGTAGACCCGAAACCGGAGTGATCTAGCCATGAGCAGGGTGAACCCTCGAGAAATCGAGTGGGAAGGCCCGAACCCACCAGTGTGGCAAAACTGGGGGATGACTTGTGGTTAGCGGTAAAATTCCAATCGAACCCGGAGATAGCTGGTTCTCCTCGAAATATATTTAGGTATAGCCTGATACTACATGGTGTGGGGTAGAGCACTGAAAGGTGTTTGGGGGCGCAAGCTCTCACCACCTATCAAACTCCGAATACGCACCGTTCGGGTATCAGAGTCAGACTGTGCGGGCTAAGCTGCATGGTCAAAAGGGAAACAGCCCAGACCTACAAATAAGGTCCCTAAATTCTAGCTAAGTGGAAAACGAAGTGAAAAGGCGTAGACAACCAGGATGTTGGCTTAGAAGCAGCCATCATTTAAAGAAAGCGTAATAGCTCACTGGTCGACCCTACGTTCCAGGCAATGTTAGTCCTAACGGACCGACGGCGTCGGGAACCTCTAGGCCCTTTTGCGCGGAAAATTCAACGGGGCTCAAGCTAGATACCGAATTTTAGGATTGCGTCGTAAGACGCAGTGGTAGAGGAGCGTTCGTAGTGGGGTGAAGCGATGACGTGAGGAGTCGTGGACTGCTACGAAGTGAGAATGCTGGCATTAGTAACGAAAGGGAAGTGAGAACCTTCCCCGCCGCAAACCCAAGGTTTCCACAGCAACGACGATCGTCTGTGGGTTAGTCGGTCCTAAGGGGCAAGACCTCGATGGACACACGGTTAATATTCCGTGACTACCAATTAACTACCTTGACGCGACACGGTCTTTAGGTCGAACGAGCGATTGGATGTGCTCACTTCGGCTGGTAGATCGGCGAGAAAAGCGTCTCTGTTAACTATGATTGGTATCCGTACCGCAAACCGACACAGGTGGGTGAGTCGAGTAGACTCAGGTGGTCGAGTGAACCCTCTTTAAGGAACTCGGCAAAAAAGCAGGCGTAACTTAGGGATATGCCTCGCCATCCGCAAGGATGGCCGCAGCGAAAGACTTTCAAGCGACTGTTTAACAAAAACTTAGCTCTCTGCTAACCCGTATGGGGATGTATAGGGAGTGATGCCTGCCCAGTGCTCGTAGGTTACGAGGAGAGTTGACTCGGTGAATTTATTCATCGGAGAGGTTTGAATCTAAGCCCGAGTGAACGGCAGCGGTAACTATAACCGTTCTATGGTAGCGAAATTCCTTGCCGGGTAAGTTCCGGCCCGCACGAACGGCATAACGACTTGAAAACTGTCTCAAAGAGGGACTCGGTGAAATTACACTACCGGTGAAGATGCCGGTTACCTGCAGCAAGACGGAAAGACCCCGTGGAGCTTTACTACAGCTTGGCATTGATTCAGGATTCGCGTTGTGTAGCGTAGGTGGGAGACTTCGGTCGCCAATGAAACACCACCCTATGTTTGTTTTGAATCTTACTGGCCATTAGGCTAAGACAGTGTCAGGTGGGTAGTTTGACTGGGGCGGTCGCCTCCTAAAAGGTAACGGAGGCGTGCAATGGTTTGCTAGGAACGGATGGAAATCGTTCTGATAGGGTAAACCCAAAAGCAAGCTTGACTGTGAGGCCTACAAGCCGAGCAGGTGCGAAAGCAGGCGTTAGTGATCCAGCCGGTGCAGAACGAGACGGCCGGCGCTCAACGGATAAAAGCTACCCCGGGGATAACAGGCTGATTGCGCCCAATCGTCCACAGAGACGGCGCAGTTTGGCACCTTAACACATTGGGGTGCTACAAGAGTGATCTTGTACCAAAAATGTGGCTTATAACGGTGAAACCCGACTATTCATTCGTGGAAACGAGATATGAGTAAGGGCAACGCCGTGGGAAGTCGGTTTGAAATGGAAATATTCAAACTTGACCCCGTATCGACTGATTCGAAAGATGAGATTTCTCGCTATTTTTAAAGGAATAGCTCGAAATAATACGCCACCTCTTACACAAAAATTCTAAGGAAATGGACTCGGCAACAGGTCCTAAATCCGGAAGTAAGATGAAAACATAGTCAGTACTGTGCGAAATCACAGAGTAATATACGATGTCGGCTCATCCTATCCTGGGGCTGGAGAAGGTCCCAAGGGTTTGGCTGTTCGCCAATTAAAAGGGTACGCGAGCTGGGTTCAGAACGTCGCGAGACAGTAAACATAAGTGCTGTCTTTGGTAATGGATTTCCGTCTCATTACCCGACCGCAAGGTCGTTAAAAATTTGGCTATATGCTGGAAACTCTGAGTATCTCGAGCTACTTGTGTTAGATTGGTCCTAATGGATCGCTTCACAAGTGAAAATGCTTCAAGTGCAGACAACCAGCAGGAAAGACTTCAGAAAATTGATCCGTGGTATATCTCAGGATTTGTTGACGGCGAAGGCACGTTTCACGTTGCTCTCGCTCGGCGAACAGATCTGCCCAAGAAGTGGGCAATCATTCCTGAATTTCACGTCTCTCAACATCGGGACCGAGCCTTGGTCCTGGAAGAAATACAAACGTATTTTGGTTGTGGGACCATTCGTGAGAACCACCGTGGTCGCGCCAACGACGTGACGCGAGTCTTCGTTGTTCGCAATCGTCGAGATCTACTCGACAAGATCATTCCTTTCTTTCGTCAGTACCACCTTCGCTCCGAAAAGCGCCACGATTTTCAGGCATTTGCCGAAATTGTTTCCGCGATGGAGCGGGGCAGCCATCACTCAGATGAAGGCTTTCTCTCAATAGTAAGGAGAGCGCTCCAAATGAATGGTGGCGGAAAGTACCGCAAACGAAAGATTGAAGAATTTTCTGAAGAATCCTCAGAGACTGTACGCCAAACTCCCCTCGAAGGAGAAGATACAGTCCGGACTGCATAGCGATATGCAGACTCCACAGAAATGATGGAGCGCCACAGATATAATTCAGTCACAGATGTGGTTTTCAAGTAACAGATCGTCGGTCCTAATCTGCTGTAGGCGTGGAAGATTGAGAGGAGCGGCTCCTAGTATGAGAAGACCGGAGCGGACGAATCTCTGGTGTATCGGCTGTCCCGCCAGGGGCAATGCCGAGTAGCTACATTCGGAACTGATAACCGCTGAAAGCATCTAAGCGGGAAGCAGGCCTCAAGATTAATCTTCGTTATATACCCCCAGTAGACCACTGGGTTGATAGGCGCTCGGTGTAAGTGCGGCAACGCATTGAGCCAAGGCGTACTAATAGGTAAATGATATTTACACTTATCTGTTTTAAAGTCGGAAATATCTTCAACTTTGGTTTGGAATACGCTCGAACAATTTTGTTCGGACACGCGTCCGCTCGTCCAGCGACGAGCTAGCGCTCGGGCTCGACAAAAAACTTGCTGTCGCAAGACCATGCTTTTTTGTCTCCGCCACGGTCCCTACAAAACGTTCTCGCTCCTGATTGTGGGAGCAGTGGTTCGGGCAAATTTGCTCAGTGAGGAGGCTGATGATGCCACTCTATGTGCACGCTAAACAACTTTCAAACGGGGAACTTGCTCTCGGAAAACCCTTTCAGGCAGATCGCTCGGAGCTCCCCGCTCAGCTAACAATCGAGAGTTGGGTTGGACGTGAAGGCGGACAGATAGGGTGGGGCATCTATGAGCTGCGCCTTGTTAAGGAAGTGCAGGTGACCATCCGTCGACCCGGACGTGGCTCTCCACCCGATGAGTAGCGATGTTCCTGTCAATGCTCGCTACTCCTTCCTCTCTGAGCGAATAAATCATTATTACTTATATGTAATAAAGCAGATTTGTATGTTGTGTGTTGGTGTCTCGAGCGAGGTGAGTACACATCCAACACTTTCGAATCTTTCGTCTTGGTGCCTTCAGCGACGGGGGTACACCTCAACACATTCCGAACTGAGTAGTTAAGCCCGTCTGCACTGATGATACTCGTGGCTAACAGCCGCCGGGAAAGTAAGTCGGTGCCAAGACCAAGGATTTGAAAGTCGATGACGTTGAGCTGTTCGGCGAGAGAATGAGCGCAGCAAATATACTCGTGGCTAACAGCCGCCGGGAAAGTAAGTCGGCACCAACATAGAGCATATAAACAGTAATATAGTCAGGCGGGGAATGATCCCCCACCCGACTGTGTTACGTGCTCTGTATCCAAAAAAGAAGAACCGCCGCGTGCGGTTTTTCTTTTTATCCTGGGGCGAGTATATTCAGAATAATGACAAAGCGTTTTCGGATTATGGGCGGTGCTGCTCTTGGAGTAATTGGCTTGTCGGTTTTGATCGGCGGGTTCAACCCATCCCTCAATGCCGCGGGTGTGACCGAAACGGGTGTTGATCTCGGCACATATCTTGTATGGGGTGGCGTCGCCGCGCTTGTGGCGAGCGCGCTCCTCTTTCTCTCAGCCAGTGCTGAGTAGTCCTTATGCTCTGTCATACTGCCTCGGCATGCGCAAGACCCTTGGTTTAGTCATCAAAAAGCAGAACTACGGCGAGACTGACCGAATTATTACCATTTTCTCACCTGATCTTGGCAAGAAACGAATTATCGCCAAGGCGATCCGGCGCCCAACCAGTAAGCTGGCAGGTCATTTGGATACTTTTATGTTGTCGCAGCTGATGCTGACCGATAACGAGGATCTGCCGCGCGTCACAAGCGCCATTTTGGCCGAACCCTTCGAGGATATTCGCAATCAATTAACGCTCACCGAACGAGCTTTTGCGATCACTAAGGTAATTGAGCGAGTGATTCTTGAGGACGTCTCTCAGCGGGCGATTTTTCAAATAACGCTCGATGCGATGGCGCGGCTCAACGACAATCAACCGTGGCCAGCGGTCTGGACGTATTTCTTAAGCGAGTTGGCTAACGAACTCGGTTTAGGGCCGGGTGATTTTCTTTGTCGCCAATGTCACCAAAAACTGATCGGCGGCGGTTACTGGCACGTCGAGGATCGACAGTTCGTCTGCGGTACATGTCTCGGTGAGGTAATTCACGGTATCTTTCTTGAAGAAAATTCGATAAAGTTACTCCAGCTATTGCGCAAGAATTCTTTTATGTCGATTGCCAAGATCCAGCTTCCGGCTTTCTGCGCCGCTCAAGTAGAAGAGCTGTTTTTGCGCGAGATTACGCAGTGGTTTAACAAACCCTGGTCGTCGTACTCAGCGCTCAACAGTCGGGGAGGGCTGTAAATGCGTTGTTGGTTGGAGATTGACGTTGCCGCTATTCGCCGCAACGCCCGCCTAGTAAAAAAGACAGTCGGTTCTACCGTCGGAGTAATAGCGGTCGTGAAGTCGGACGCCTACGGTCACGGGATCGAAAAAGTTGTTTCGATATTGGACCAGGAAGCGATTGATATGTTTGCCGTTATTTCTTTGGAGGAAGCGCTCAAGGTCCGTCAGGTGAGTCGTAAGGCCGTTCTTATCCTGAATTACTTGGACGCCGTCGAGATGCAGGAAGCGATCGAACACGGCTTTGCTCTTACCCTATACGACCGCGAGATGATCGCTCAGCTTGAGCGACTCGCCGCTCGAGTCGGTAAGCAGGTTGCGGTTCACGTCAAAACCGAAACAGGCCTGAACCGATTGGGTATGTCGGTTGAAGAAACAATCGATTTTCTTCTCAGTCAGCGTCACTTTCCACACATCAATGTCCAGGCTGTTTTTTCTCATCTGGCTCAAGCCTCGGATTACGACTTTAACGTCCGGCAACTTCGGCGCCTCCAAGATGTTATTCTCCAAACGTCAGACAAGATCGAGGTATTACCGTTCCACCTTGTGTCGAGCTATGCGTTACAGAATTTTAAAGAAGGCTACCTCGATGCGGTACGGACTGGTTTGGCTTTCTACGGGACAGATGAGATCCTGCCAGGAATTGAGCCGTGTCTGAGCTTCAAGGCACGGGTTGCGCAGGTTAAGAGTATCGAGGCGGGTGAAGGCGTGAGCTATGAGCATCTCTGGCACGCGACGCGAGATAGTGAGATTGCGGTTATCACCGCAGGCTACGGCGAGGGCTTTACGATGGCGCTGACTGGTCACGCTGAGGCACTTATCGGCGGTTACCGCGTTCCGATCATCGGCAAGATCGCGATGAATTTATGTATCGCCGATGTAACCGGACTACCGATCAAGCGCGGGGATGAGGTGGTTCTCATCGGTTCGCAAACTGCCGAGGACGGCTCGTCTCACACGATCCGGGTCGCTGATCTTGCGCGGGCATCGGGTATTCGTCATCATGAGATTGTGACGCGTCTCGGTGCGGCATCGCC
>JALHMV010000019.1 GCA_022843855.1 Patescibacteria group bacterium | reverse complement strand
CTGCGACCTTGCTTGCGGTTTTCGACACCTTCAGCGTTCAAGACGCCGCGGACGATGTGATACTTCACACCTGGCAGATCCTTAACGCGACCGCCACGAACCAACACGAGCGAGTGCTCTTGGAGGTTATGCTTGATGCCCGGAATGTAAGCGGTCACTTCTTGGCCGCTCGTCAAACGAACACGAGCAATTTTGCGCAGAGCCGAGTTTGGCTTCTTGGGCGTCATCGTGGTGACTTTGGTGCAGACACCGCGCAGTTGCGGCCGACCGCCGACAAAGTCGACTGGTCGGTTCTTCAAAGAGTTGAAACCACGGTGAAGCGCCGGAGACTTGGATTTGCTCCGGACGCTCTTTCTACCGCGGCGAACCAATTGGTTAATGGTTGGCATTACAAGTCAGTTTACTCGGTTTGAGCCTTAGGGTCAACCGACTCTGTTTCTTCTTCGACAACTTGATTGGCGTTAAAGCCAGTACCGGCCGGGATAAGCTTACCGATGATGACGTTTTCTTTGAGACCCTTGAGCGGATCGACCGCGCCGCGGATAGCGGCTTTGATCAGAACGCTGGTGGTTTCTTGGAACGAAGCAGCCGAGAGGAAACTATTGGTGTTGAGCGATGCGCGGGTGATACCGAGAACGATCTGCTCAAACTGGACCGGCTGCTTCTTGTCTTTGACGAGGCGCTCGTTGATTCGGCCGACGTTCAAACGATCGACGACACCGCCGGTAAGTAGCGTTGAGTCGCCACCTTCAAGAACACGCACCTTGCTAAACATAGCCCGAGCAATGATCTCGATGTGCTTCTCGTTAACGTCTGCGCCGTGACCGGAGTAGATGTTTTGAACCTCTTTGATGATGTAGCTTTGTGCTTCACGCAAACCACGTAGCTCAAGCGCCATGGTTAGGTCGAGGTGACCTTCGGTCAACATGTCACCCTTTTTGACGTCCATGCCAGACTTGACTCGGAGGGTGGCGTCACCAGGAACGGTGTAGGTCGCCTTGAGCGGCTCACCGGAACGAATGATAATCTTGCCCTTTTCGAGCTTGATCTTACCGCCGATGGCGGCGCGGATCGCCTTTTTGTCAGGAGCAGTCGCGATCGCTTGCTTTGGTTTGACGATATCTTTGTCTTTGACGGTTGGTTCGTAACCTTCTTCGAGCTCGTAGACTTCTTCAGGAATCTCAGTCGAGATGACTTCGACGTACTGGTTGTCTTTTTCTTCGTAGACCGAGACACGGCCGTCAACTTCGGTAACGATCGCGGCGTTGTGCGGCGGACGTGCTTCAAAGATTTCTTCAACACGTGGTAGACCGCTTGTCACGTCGCCGCCGTGAGCCACACCACCGGAGTGGAAGGTTTTCATCGTCAACTGCGTGCCTGGTTCACCGATCGCTTGAGCGGCCATGATACCAACGGCGGTACCCATCTCGACCTTGCGGCCGGTGGCGAGATCGCGACCGTAGCAGTTTTGGCAGACGCCCCAGTCAGCCTGGCAGAACAAGATCGAGCGAACGCTCACTTCTTTGATGTCGTTGTCAGTAATAAGGTGAATGTTGTCTTCGGTAATCTCATCGCCAGACTTAAAGACCGCTTTGCCGTCTTTGCCCTTGATCGTTTCAAGAACAACTCGACCAAGCAGACGGTCGGTGTACGGCTGGCCGTACTCGTCAGAGTTTGCTTCGGCGATGACGAGCCCTTCCTTCGTGCCGCAATCCTCAGTTGTTACAACCAGATCCTGAGCGACGTCGACAAGACGACGAGTCAGGTACCCAGCGTCAGCGGTCTTGAGCGAAGTGTCGGATTTACCTTTTCGCGAACCGTGGGTCGAGATGAAGTACTCAAGAACGGAGAGACCTTCACGGTAGTTGGAGCGGATTGGGATGTCGATAATATCACCGCCCGGGTTAACCACGAGACCCTTCATACCGGACAGCTGGGTCAGCGAGTTTTTAGAACCACGCGCACCGGAGTCAACCATCGTCCAAACTGGACTGGTTCGATCGAAGGAGTCGTAGACGGTTTTTTCGATTTTGCCACGAACGTTGGTCCACTCTTCAATCGAGAGCTTGCGTCGCTCGTCTTCGGAGATGAGACCGCGGCGATAGCGCTTGGTGATCTCTTCAACGTTCTCTTCACCTTCTTTGAGGAAGCTGTTTTTGATTTCCGGAACTTTAATGTCGGAGATCGACATCGTCATACCGGACTTCTCAGCAAACTTGAAACCAAGCGCCATCAGGTCGTCGGCTAACTTGGCAGTCGCTTCTTTACCGAATTTCTTGTAGATATCGCGAATGACTTTTTTGAGCTTCTTAGCATCTAGTGTGTCGTTCACGAAGTGATACCCTTCCGGCATGATCGAGTTAAAGATCGCTCGGCCAGCGGTAGTTTGGACACGCTCACCGTTGAAATTGAGCTGAATGGCAGCGTGCGGGTGAACTTCGCCGCGGGTGTGCGCCATCTGAACATCGGCGATGCTACCAAAGAACTTACCTTCGCCCTTAACACCTTTGTGCTCATCGGTCAGGTAGTAGAGACCAAACACAATGTCCAAACGTGGGGAAACGAGAGTTTCACCGCTCGCTGGTTTAAGCAGGTTGTTGGTTGAGAGCATAAGGCTTTCGGCTTCGAATCGTGCCTGGATCGAAAGCGGAACGTGAACAGCCATTTGGTCGCCGTCGAAGTCAGCGTTGTAAGCCGCACAAACGAGCGGGTGAAGCTGAATCGCCTTACCTTCAATTAAGAGCGGACGGAACGCCTGGATACCGAGACGGTGCAAGGTTGGCGCACGGTTCAACATCACTACCGCTTGTTTGGTGATCTGTTCGAGGATCTCCCAGACTTCTGGGGTGCCGCGTTCGATCAAACGCGCAGCGTTCTTCGGGTTGTTGACGTAGCCGTCACCGATCAAGCGCGAGATAACAAACGGCTTGAAGAGCTCGAGAGCCATAACCTTTGGCAGACCACACTGGTCGAGCTTTAGCTGCGGACCGACAACGATAACGGAACGACCGGAGTAGTCGACGCGCTTACCGAGCAGGTTCTGACGGAAGCGACCTTGCTTACCGCGCAGCATGTCGGAAAGTGAGCGAGGCTGACGGCCAGCACCAGCAGTAGTCTGGCTCTTGCGAGCGGAGTTATCGATTAAGGCATCAACTGCTTCCTGAAGCATGCGCTTTTCGTTGCGGACGATGACGTCCGGAGCGCCTTGGTTCATTAACCGCTTCAAACGGTTATTGCGGTTGATAACTCGGCGGTAGAGGTCGTTTAAGTCAGACGAAGCGAAACGACCACCGTCGAGCTGAACCATCGGCCGGAGATCCGGCGGCAGCACTGGTAACTTGGCGATAATTAAGTCTTGAGCCGAAATACCAGCCAACTTCATGTCGGTTACTAAACGCAACCGCTTCATTAAGCGACGGTAGGCATTGGGGAGAGCGCCCTTGGCGAGCGCGCGAATCTCAGCAATCTCTTCGTCGAGGTTGACCTTTTTCAACAGTTCAAGTAGCGCCTCCGCGCCGGTACCGACTTTGATCAAGTTACCGAATCGCAGCGAGAGTTCGTGGAACTTACCTTCGGCGATGACGGTTTTTGGTGTTAGCGAGTTGAGCTCGGCTTTGGTGTTTTTGTAGTTGGATTCGAGCCGTTCGAGACGCTCTGGCGAGTCTTTCAACTGGGCTTTGGCGGCTTTGTATTCGCTTTCGAGCTGGTCAAACGCTTCGGCTTTGAGCTCTTCGTTGACGTCGATAATAACGAAGCCAGCGAAGTAGTTAACCTTTTCGAGGTCGGTCACGGAGATGTCGAGCAACGTCGACATAACGTACGGTGCGCCACGGACGTACCATATGTGGCTGACCGGCACGGCCAAGTCGATGTGACCCATGCGCTCACGGCGAACCGAGGCGCGCGTTACTTCGACGCCGCACTTATCGCAGATAACACCTTTGTAACGAATCCGCTTGTACTTACCGCAGTAACATTCCCAGTCTTTAGTCGGACCAAAGATCCGCTCGTCAAACAGGCCGTCACGCTCTGGCTTTTGGGTGCGGTAGTTGATGGTTTCTGGTTTCAGAACTTCGCCGTAGCTCCATCGCTCGATGTCTTCGGTTGAGGCTACGCGGATGCGCAGACCTTCGAAGTTCATCAAGTTGAACTCGGCCTTTTCGGTTCGGGTATTTAGTTTTAGTTCAGCCATTTAAGCCTCCTCTCCTTCAGCCGCAAGTTCTGCAGCGGTTGGTTCAACTTCTTTTTCGGTTTCTTCGTTTAGTGTCTCGTCGCTGGCGCTTACCTGCGCGGCAGCTACTTCTCGGGCTTCGACGGAGGCTTTTTCACCGAGCGCATCAGCGCTGACTTTGGCTTTGCCCTCTGGTAAGCCCTGACTCTCGAGAACGAGTTGTTCGTCGGCGAGCTTTTGCATATGTTCTTCCGACTCGATTACTTCGACGTTGAGGCAGAGCGATTCGAGCTCGCGGACTAAGACGGCGAACGAGGCTGGAATTTGAGGTTTTTGAATGACTTCGCCCTTGATAATCGCTTCGTACGCTTTGGCACGACCGATCACGTCATCGGACTTAATCGTAAGCATTTCCTGAAGCATGTGCGCGGCGCCGTAGGCCTCGAGCGCCCAGACTTCCATCTCTCCGAAGCGCTGACCACCGAATTGCGCTTTACCACCGAGCGGCTGCTGGGTGACCATCGAGTACGGTCCGGTCGAACGAGCGTGCATCTTGTCATCGACAAGGTGGATCAGCTTGAGGAGGTACTTAATTCCGACCGTTGTTTCTTGGTCGTAGTCCTCACCCATGCGACCGTCGCGGAGCTGAATCTTACCGCTAACTGGCAGGTTGGCCTTTTCGAGCTGCTTTTCAATCTCGGCTACCGGGACGCCGTGGAAAGCCGGCGAAGCAACGGTGTAACCGAGCTTTTTGGCGGCCCACCCAAGATGGGTTTCAAGGATCTGTCCCAAGTTCATACGTGAGATAACGCCGAGCGGGTTGAGAATAATATCAACCGGGGTTCCGTCAGGGAGGAACGGCATGTCTTCTTCGGGCACAACACGTGAGATAACACCCTTGTTACCGTGACGGCCGGCCATCTTGTCACCCACGGTGACTTTACGCATTTGAGCGATCGAGACTTCGATCTGCTGATAAACACCGGCCGGGAGCTCATCGCCCTGATCCTTGGAAAAGACTTTCACAGCAACGACCTTTCCATACTCACCGTGCGGCAAACGAAGGCTGGTATCCTTAACGTCTTTGGCCTTTTCGCCGAAGATGGCGCGAAGCAGTTTTTCTTCAGCAGTTAGTTCGGTTTCACCCTTTGGCGTGATCTTACCGACAAGGATGTCGCCCGCTGAGATTTCGGCACCGATGCGGACGATACCTTGTTCATCAAGGTTGGCCAGCGCCTCGTCACCGACATTTGGAATGTCTCGGGTGACAACCTCTGGACCGAGCTTGGTATCACGAACTTCACAGGAGTATTTTTCAATATGAATCGAGGTGTAGCGGTCGTCCTTAACAAGACGCTCGGAAACGATAATGGCGTCTTCGTAGTTGTAACCGCCCCAGCTCATATAAGCGACGGTGACGTTTTGGCCAATGGCCAGTTCGCCCTTATCACTTGCCGAGGAGTCAGCGATCACATCGCCGGCTTTGACCTTTTGGCCGATCTCGACGATCGGACGCTGGTTAATACAGGTGGATTGGTTGGAGCGAGAGAACTTAAGAAGTTCGAACGTTTTTTCGCCACGCTTTGTCTTCATGACGATCTTGCCAGAGTCAACGTAGGTAATCTCACCGTCTTCTTCGGCAACGATTAACTGACCAGAATCTTTAACAGAGTCTTCGAGTCCAGTACCGATAATTGGCGCCTCAGAACGGACAAGCGGTACAGCCTGACGTTGCATGTTGGAGCCCATCGACGCACGAACGGCGTCGTCGTGCTCAACAAACGGAATCAACGCGACGGCGATGGCGCCGATCTGTTGCGGAGAGATGTCGATGTAATCAATCTTGTCGACGGATTCGACGATCGGCTCACCATCACGGCGAGCGATAATGCGGTTACCCTGAATAACGCCCTTGTCATCAACCTTGGTTGAGTACGGAGCGAGGGTAAAGCCTTCTTCTTGGAACGCATCGAGATATTCGACTTTCTGAGTCACGCGAGCCTTGCCGTCTTTGTGCTCGATCTTGCGGAACGGTGTTTCGATAAAACCGTACTCGTTAACACGAGCCGAGGTGGCAAGGTAACCGACCAAGCCGATGTTTTGGCCTTCCGGTGTCGTAATCGGACAGACCCGTCCGTAGTGGGAGCGGTGAACGTCGCGGACATCGAAGCCAGCGTGCTCACGAGACAAACCGCCGGGACCGGTGGCGGAGAGGGTTCGCTTGTGTTCGAGCTCAGCGAGCGGGTTAGTCTGGTTCATAAACTGACTCATCTGCGATGAAGCGAAGAACTCCTGGAGGATGGCGGCAACTGGACGAGAGTTAACAAGCGAGACCGGGTTAACCTCTTCAGGGTCAACAATCTGACTCATTCGATCTTTGATAATGCGCTCCATGCGCAGCAAACCGACACGGAGACGATTTTGAACTAGCTCACCGACGGCTTTCACACGGCGGTTCTTCAAGTGGTCAACGTCATCTGGAAGCGATCCTGGAGTATTGTTGAGACGGATAATCTCACGAAGCGTCTCAACAACGTCATCAACACGCAAAACACGGTTAGTGGCGTTGTTCGGAATATTCATACCGAAGCGTTGGTTAATCTTGTAGCGACCAACACGACCGAGGTCGTAGCGCTTGGCGTTGAAGAAAATCGTCTGAATAAAGGTTTCGGCAGTTTCTGGAGTTACGAGATCACCGGGACGAATTCGCTTATACACCTCAACGACCGCCTCTTCAGGAGTTTTAGCTGGGTCGCGAGCGAGGGTGGCATCGATATAACGGTGATCAGGATCGGTATCGATGTCCTTGAACAGTGATTTGATCTTTTCGTCGTCAAACTTACCGAGCGCACGCAAGAAGGTAGTGGCCGGAATACGACGCTTACGGTCGACTTTAACCGAAATGACGTCGCGTGAGTTGGTTTCAAACTCGAGCCAAGCACCGCGATTTGGAATGACTTTGGCGCCGAACAATCGACGGGCACCGATGTCTTCAGAAACGAAGAAAATACCGAAGGAGCGAACGATCTGAGAAACGACAACACGCTCAACACCGTTAATAATGAAGGTGCCGCGATCGGTCATGATCGGGAAGTCGCCCAAAAAGACCTCGCCGGTCTTTGATTTGTTAGTTAGCTTGTTATGCAACTTAACCTTACAGCGCAGCGGCGCCTTGAAGGTTAAGTTCTTATCCTTAGCGGTCTTTTCGTCGTACTTTGGCTTATCTAAGGTGTACTCACCGAACTCAAGCGAGAAAACTTTTCCGGTAAAGTCCTCTACCGGCGATACTTCGTTCAATAATTCGCTCAACCCTTCCTCAAACAACCATTGATAACTTTTTAACTGAACTTCGATCAGGTTCGAAAAACTACTCACCGACTCGAGCGGTCGAAAATACGTACGCAGCTTGGCCTCCTAAGCACCGTTAGTGTTACCTCGTCAGGCAACTCGTTATTTTTGAAATTATCAATGCGCGAAAGTCACTAGGATACAACGTATCCTAGCGGCCGCGTGGCGCATTCATCTTTTTTACTAAACTGAATCTATAGTAGCTTTTTACCCGTTTTTGTCAAGAGTCGGAGGTCCAATCCGACGCTTTCTCGACTTACTTCTGGGCAGCAAGGCGACAGATCTCGGCAACGAGACGGTCAAAACCGGTGTGCTGAGAAGCGCTCACCAGTAAAGCTTGCGGAAAAGCTTTCGCTATCTTCTTACGCTCGGCCGCACCGATCAGGTCAATCTTGTTAATAACCAGTAACCTTGGACGGTCAGCCAGCTCTTGTTGGTAGGCTGTTAATTCCTGTCCGATCATGGCCACGGAACCGACTACATCGCTTGTTGCGTCAACGATATGAAGGAGGGCTTTGACGCGGCTAGCGTGCTGGAGAAACGTGTCGCCCAATCCCCTTCCTTGGTGCGCTCCGGAAATAAGGCCGGGCAGGTCAACAAGCGTCACCGTACAGGTACCGCTTTTTAATACACCGAGCGAGGGCTGTGTCGTTGAGAAGGCGTAGTCACCGATTCGAACATCGGCGCCTGTTAGTGCTTTCAAGAGCGACGACTTCCCCGCGTTTGGTTCACCAATCAGGGCGATATCGGCTACGAGCTTGAGCTCAAACCGAACTTTCCGCGATTGACCAGGCTTACCAGCAGTGAATTCCGTTGGCCGCTGGTGGGTGGCGGTCGCAAAGTGTTGATTACCCAACCCGCCGTGACCGCCTTTGGCTATCACAAAACGTTGGCCAGTTTCAGTTAAGTCAACTACGACTTTTTCGGTCGAGAGATCGATAACGACCGTGCCGACAGGAACGGTAAGGATAAGGTCTTCTCCGCGACGACCGGTTTTCTTTTTACTGGCGCCGTTGACGCCGTCCTCGGCTTTGAAGGTTTTTTTGTAGCGAAAATTGCTAAGCGTGTCGACGTCGTGACTCGCAACCAAAACTACGTCACCGCCCCGACCGCCGTCGCCGCCGTCTGGACCACCCCGAGGAACAAACTTTTCGCGACGCCACGAAACCACCCCGGTACCGCCGTGGCCAGCAATAAGTTCAACATCTGCGCGGTCGATTAACATTGCAGCCTATTGTACGTTCTCTGATATGGGTAATCAATGAGAAGAGGTGTCACTACGACTGACTGGTCAGGATGAGATCGAGGAATTCTCGGAAGAGTACCGTCGGGTTAGCGGCAAAATCAGCGTCGTAGTCGATCATCTGAGGGGCAGTTGCAGCATTCGGGATCTGAACGTTGTTACGTGCCGTAAAGATTCCCCGAGCAGTTGCTCCGCCAGCAGGCGGTTCACCGTTAAAGAGGAGGTCTCCCTGTGGAACATTCGGGTTAGTGTCAGCGTTAGCATGACCTAATGCCATGTAGGCGCCGCACGCGACGTTGGGTAAACCGTTGAAAGTGATGTTTCCTCGAACGATAAAGGCAAGACGTTTGGCTCCGGTGCAGTTAACGGTGCCATTAAAGACGAGGTTTCCGTTAACAACGATAGTGCCTGAGCCGCTGAAGATCACGTTGTTACTGAAGACTAGACTTCCACCCGTTCGCCAAAGCTTACCTTCTGGCGGAGAGCTAAACGTCGTTGGCGCAGCCGAGTCGTTCGGATCATCAGTTGGCGAATTAAGACGCCACGTCGTCATAGCTGGGGTGACGTTTGTCGCAAGCGTACCCTGGGTGCGGCGATCAAAAAGCTGGGTAATTTGTTCGTCAACGGTGTTAGACCAACGGATCGTCGAATTGGGGTTACCCCCTAGGTAGTTGTTTAGTGTGGTACCGCCAACGTTAGTCAGCTTGCCGCCAACAGCGATCGCGTTGGGGAAGAGTTTGATGTTTTGGATTTCAACGAGCGCCGCGACGTTACCAGCTAAATACACTCCGTCGAGTTCAATTTTTTGATGAAGCGGCAACGAGATCGTCCCGGTTGTCGATGGAGACGAAGCCTGTGTGATAGTTTTGGCGCAGATATAGGCTCGGCTGGCCGCCCCTGCGCAGCCAACGTCACCGAAGAAAATCCGATCTTGACGGCCACGCTCGGCCACGTAGGTGACTAGACTGTCGATGTTAGCCGCAGGGACAGCTATGTTACTACCCAAATTGCGAAAAGTGAGACGGAATTGGTACTGAAACGGCCGGCGAAAGATTAGAACGTTACCAGCCGGCGGCGGCGAGTACGCTTGAGCGGTTTCGAGGAGTGGGTTGAGGGAGGCAAACAGCTCTTGGGTTTGCTCAAACGGCGTTAACGCAAAGCGTCTGCGCTCGATATTAGAGATTGTGACCCTATACGACTCGCCGCGAACATCGTTCGAAAGATCGTTGATCTTATCAATCCTAACGTTTTCCGTTCCGTTACCTTGCTTTGACGGCGGATTGTTCGGTGTACCGTCAGATCGATACGTAAACGTGTAGGTGCTCGAGCCAAAAGCGAGTTGGTTCGGGGTGAGGAGCAGCCGTGGCGGTAGGTCAATGGTAACAGTCGCCTTATTAGTCGTAGTGGGCGAGTTATAGGCCAGCGTTCCCTGTATACGGAACAGCGACGGAATATTGCTGTCGGCCTTGGTCAATTCCATAAAGAGATTGTTGGAGTACTCCGGCGGCGTCGGATCCGTCAGGCTATTAGGCAACAGGCTGGGACGGGTATTCGTATTATGGTCGCTGATCTGCAGCTGAAGCGTGGCGCCGTCGCTGCCCCTTAGTATCTCACTGGTCGGACTAAACCGGCTATCGATAAAATAGAGACTCAGTACACCCGCCAGGACGACGATTAGCGTACCGCTAACCCCCAGCGCCACGGCGTGAATCTTAAGCCATTCTCGAAACGGAGCAAAGGCACTGGATTTTTTGCGCTGCGTACTCATCTACTTCACCTCCAATGTAACATTGATCACGGAGGGGAGGAAGCTGACAAGGCTGACACCGTCCTTGAGCGTAAAGAAGGTGTTCTGAATCGTTACCGCATAGGTACCGGCCGACTTGTACGGCGAGAGATTGAGCTTCAGCTGGATATCACTTCCGCTCAGACCTGCTAACGTATTAGAGAAACCGCTGACGATCATGTTAACTGACGTCGGGGAGATCGCGGTAACTTTTAGTCCTGCATCAACGCCTTCGTAGACGATCGTTGGCGTAATCGACCGAGTCGTTGCTGTTTCGGCTAGCTTGATCCGGACGGTTATTTTTCCAATCGTCTCAGCGGCGGCCACGCCCGAGGGCAACGCCAACCCAACCTGCACTTCAATATCTTTACTCAGACCGGTGAGCGGCACCGCATCCGTCTCAACGCTGTTCAGCTTGTCGAGTAGGTCGGCGCTGGCGGTAACCAGCAGAGTCGATGGTGTAGTCGTAATCTCGCTGGCCCAGTAGCCGCTGGCAGGCTGACCGGTCGTTTTGACCCGAATACCGACCGTTTTTAGCTTGCCAGCCTTCACGAGCGCGACGCTCGCAGCCACCTCGGCCGGAGTGAAGGTGACGTCTTCAATAACTGACCCTGAAGAGCTGAGCGCCACTAACTGAAACTTCTGTTCAATTTTTTCTTTTTGATTATCGAGACTGATCTGCGTGACCGCTTGGGTGATGTCCGAAACAATTGATTTCGGACCGGTGACTTCGACCTTATCCGGAGTAAAAACTGGGTCATCAGGTACTAAATCGTCGGCTGCCTTGCCGGAGAAACGGGCGACGACCGTGACCGTCTTACGGATGACTGGCTCAAGCGCGACCGTTACCCGGGTTGGTTTGGTCCGAACAACTTCCACCTCTGAGCGTTTACTGGTCACCGCAACCGGAACTTCGTGAGTTCCCTCAGCTAAGGCCTTGACGTCAACGCTCGCCGAAAAATCATCGGCTTTGAGCGTCGCCCAGGCGGTGCGCGGCGCTCGAACAATGACCTGAATTCGTTTTTGAGAACCAAAATTGGCCGAAATTCCTTCGGCAAGATTGGTGGCATTGACTGGCACTCCTTGGGGCAGTTCTGCAGTCTTCAATCCAGGCCCGTTGGAAAGTCCGGTAAGAAATACCGCTCCGACGACCGACATCGCCACGAGCAGCGACGGATGAGCCGAAGCCGATTCGCTCTGGCTAGATTGGTTGGCAGAGGCAAGCCGTTCTCGAGCGACAAGCGGCCAGCCAATTAACAGACATGCCAGGAGCCCTTGACTCACAACGTGGAGGCTCGGCAACGTGATGTTGGCCGTCACCGCTAACAACCCGAGCGCCGCGAGTGTCAGTCCAGCGTAGCGTAACAGTCGAGGTGTATTACAAAAACGAAGTAGCAAAAAGAGCGCCGTCGCCGATAAAACGAGGTCGATCACTAACAAGAGTTGCTGCGTCGAACTGTTTAGGCCAAACTGCAGCCACCCGTACCAAATATTAGTCAGCGTATCGATGCCCCTCCTTATACTATTACGCTACACCGACCGGTGTAGACGGGCAAGGACGTTAATCTTGACGCTTTTCGCTCAGAACAAGGACGTCACCTTTTTCAACGGCGGCACTAACTTCTTCAAGACTTACACCGCACTGGGCGCCCTTTTCAACCCGATCGGCATCGATCTTGCCGAGTTTGACCCCGACTACCTTCGCGGTACCAACGTCTTCTTTATTGCGAAAGATTGCGACTTCTTTGTTTTTTGAGACCTCACCCTCGCTGACCTCGCCGCCGACAATGGCTGCCGCTCCCTTGGCCGAGAAAACCTCAAGGACTTTCAGGCGACCAACTTCGACGATCGTAAACGTCGGTGTCGCGATTGCTTTGAGCTGTTCGGTTAAGAAGTCCAGAGCCTCATAAATTATCCAGTACTCTTTAACCGCAACACCATCCTTATCAGCCAGATCTAGTATTCGTTTAGTGGGCGTCGATCGGAAGGAGATGACAGTGGCGCCAGCAGTTTTGGCGAGCGTTATATCATTTTCATTGATTTGTCCGATCCCGGCGCTCAAGATCTCAACCGTGGCGTCTTTGAACTTGAGTTTGCGAATCGAATCTTCAAGCGCCGCCAAGGATCCGCCGACATCAACCTTCAGCACGATGCGGAAGGTATTATTTGATTCAGCGCTCCCCTTGGCTACCTGACCGCCAGTAGTCATCGTCATCGCTTTCGCGACTTTTTCGTTCGGTACTGACTCGACCCGATCGCCGAAGATCGGTACGTCGCGTAAGCCGGCAATCACCACCGGCCGAGCTGGTCCGGCGGCGTTTAGCTTATTTCCGCGGTCGTCTTCCAGCGACCGGACGCGACCGTACGTTTTACCCGCAACCACGACTTGACCAGGACGCAGCGTACCGTTGTAGACAAGGACTGTGGCGATCGGGCCGACTTTCTTATCAAGATTGGCTTCTAGGACGATACCCTCTGGGGTGGCGGTCGGGTCGGCTTTTAATTCGAGAAGGTCGGTTGTTAAGATAATGAGCTCCAGCAATCCGTCGACGCCGTCTCCGGTTTTGGCTGACAGGGGGACGATAACCGTTTGACCGCCCCACTCTTCAGGAATCAGCTCGTGTTCGGCGAGCTCCTGCTTGACGCGCTCTACGTTAGCTTTCGGCACATCGATTTTGTTTATCGCAACGATAATTGGCACACCGGCGGTTTTGGCATGGTTAAGCGCCTCAAGCGTCTGGGGTTTGACGCCGTCATCAGCCGCCACCACCAGGACAACCAAGTCAGTAAGACTAGCGCCGTGAGCGCGAAGCGCGCTAAACGCTTCGTGGCCAGGTGTGTCGATGAATGTAATCTTGCGTTTCTGTTTATCACTGGTTGTAAATTCGATTTGGTACGCCGAGATATGCTGCGTGATACC
>JALHMV010000018.1 GCA_022843855.1 Patescibacteria group bacterium | reverse complement strand
CATTCTCACATCCCACACCAACTTTTTGATGACCAGTGGCGGGGGAGCTAGTAAGTCGGTTCCTTTCTCGTCGGGTTTTGTTTTTTATAAACAAGGTGACGCGTAGGCTTCGGCCGTAAGGCCAAAGACTCGCTGTTGGGTCTCTTCCTGCCCTTATTACTAGGGAGGAACCTATCCCCAACAGCTATAGCCGTCTTCTGACCCCTGCAACTGGCCGTGGTTCGTTTCTAGGAAACGTCCACAGTAATTGTAAGAGTAAGTACCTCACAAAGCATATGGAGAAAACTTCAAAACACATCACCGTCTTTCTAGAAGAAGCAGTCGAGCTGCTTAGTCCGGCGCACGACCAAACACTGTTGGATGCGACGTTCGGTGGTGGCGGACATAGTCGTTTGATTCTTGAGAAAAGCGCCCCGACTGGGAAGGTAGTGGCGCTTGATCGTGACGGCGGCGCGGCGATATACGCGACAGAGTTGGAAAGAGAATTTACTGACCGTTTTACGTTCCATCACCTGTCGTACGATCGTGTAGACGAGCTGGCAATTGAGTTTGACGGCGCGCTGTTCGATCTTGGCTTTTCGTCTGATCAGCTTGAGGTCGCCGGTCGAGGCTTCACCTTCATGAAGGATGAACCGCTGGATCTACGATTTGATGCCAGAAGCGGTCAAACAGCTTCACAGCTCCTCTCTCAAGCATCGCCCGATCGACTAGTCCGAATCTTCCAGGAATACGCTGAAGATCGACACGCGAAGAGTTTGGCCCGCAAGATCCTTGATACACGGCGTCGACAACCGATCCGAACGACAAGCGATTTTGTAGCAATTGTCGGCACTTCCAACCCGGCTGTTCTTGCACCGCTGTTCCAGGCCTTACGGATTGAAGTTAATGACGAACTATCGACTCTAAAACGCGGCCTTGCCGTAACGCTTGACTGTCTCAAGCCGGGAGGGCGGTTGGTCGTCATTAGCTTCCATTCGCTCGAAGACAAAATTGTCAAAGAGTTTATGCGAAGCAACATGGAGCCGATCACCAAGAAGCCTATTTCTCCAAGCGACGAGGAACGTCACCGAAACAGTCGTTCTCGGAGCGCAAAGTTGCGAGGAGCCATTAAATCAAAGGAATAATGAACAGAACATCACGAATCAATCGAAGAACAGTTTACAAATCAGGCAGTGTTTTTAGCGTAGGCCCAGCGGCGAGTCGCTACATTGTTTTAATGGTGCTGGCAGTCTTATCGCTCCTGTATCTTGTTCAATCGGCTCAAGGCTCTGACAAGGCAATCGAGCTTCGGAACACTCAAAAATCGATGACTGAGGCCGAGCGTGTCTTTGACACTCTCGTCATTCAGGAACGTCGAACTCGCTCGCTACAAACGCTGAGCGAGTCAGCCAGGGATCAGGGGCTCGTCCCGATCGGCAGCGCCCCACCGGTACTTGAAGTCGCTCCGTAAGCAATGAAGTCCGGCGCTGCTCAGAATCCGTCATCGTTCCGACTGGTTGTGATCTTTGGCCTTGTTTTCTTTCTGTTGGGAACGGTGTTATTTCGTCTATTTGAAAAGCAGGTTATCGAACATGCAGATTTTGTCAAAGAAGCTGAGTCGCAATCGACGGCGACGACAGCCATACCTGCTCCGCGTGGTAAGATCTTTGCTCAGGATAAGGACGGTCAGCTGTACCCGTTAGCGATCAGTCAGTGGCAATACCAGCTGCTGGTATCTCCCCGACAGGTCAAGGACAAGGCGAAGTTGGCTGACGCATTGGCGAAAGAGCTCCCAGAACTTAAACGTGACGAGGTCTTCGCCAAGATTGATAACGATAAGCTCTACGTTCCCCCGCTCATAAAAGGACTCGGTGAGGAGAAGGCTCAAGCGATTGCACGACAACGGTACGGCGGCGTTTTCGTGCAACCAGAGCTGGTTCGGGTGTACCCCGAGGGTGACAAGATTGCTCCTCAAGTCCTAGGGTTTGTGGGAGCCGATGGGAGCGGCAAATACGGCGTTGAGGCAGTCCACGATAGCGTCCTCAGAGGGAAGGGTGGTTCGACAACAGCTAAGAAAGACTCGCTTGGTCGCTTAATCGACATTCTGAGCACGGATAAGACGGTCGCAGGGAAAGATGTCGTACTAACGATCGACTATAATCTCCAGTTTACTGTTGAGACGAAACTCCGTGAGGCTATTGAAAAGTTCCAGGCTGATGCCGGTTCGATCGTGGTCATGGATCCCAAAAGCGGTGCTGTTCTGGCGATCGCTGGTGCTCCCACCTTCGACCCCAATAGCTTTTCGCAACTCAGGGGAGAAGAGCAGTTTAAGTTCTTGAGTCCGGCTGCGAGTAACGTCTACGAACCAGGCTCGGTATTTAAACCACTAACAATGGCAGCGGCGATTGACCAGAAACTGATTCAGCCTGAGACAGAAAACGTCTTTGGTAAATCTGTGGTAGTGAAGGACCGCGAGATCTTTAACGCGGAGTTTAAGGTTTACGGTCGCCAGAACATGCGTCAGGTACTAGAAAACTCGGATAACGTTGCGATGGTCTGGATCTCGAGTTTGCTCGGGAGCGAAAAAGAGCGAGAATACTTTGAGAAGTTCGGGTTTGGTCAAAAGTCAGGCATCGACCTTGTTGGCGAACAATCTGGTCGACTAGCACCGATTAAGGAATGGAATGATGTACTGCGTGCAACGGCGGCCTTCGGACAGGGTGTCTCGGCTACTACTGTTCAACTAGCGGCTGCGTATTCGGCGCTTGTCAACGGCGGAACTCTCGTGACACCACATCTTGTTGAGAAAGAGTTGGTTGGCGAGACGGCCACCAAGCGTGAGTACCCGACTCGCGGGCAAGTGATTAGCGCCGAGACCTCGGCTACGTTGCGCGAAATGTTGGTTGGGGTGGTTGTCAACGGTCATGGCAAGCGCGCGCAAGTCACCGGCGTTACGGTCGGCGGTAAGACCGGCACTGCTCAAGTACCTGATCCGCGGGGCGGCTACTACAAAGATCGTCATATCGGTACATTTGCTGGTATGCTTCCGGCCGATGATCCTAAGGTTGTCATGATCGTCCGGCTGGATAACCCCAAAACTGTTCAATTCGCTGAGTCGTCGGCGGCACCGACGTTCGGTGAGATTGCCAACTGGCTGGCCAACTACTTGGCGTTGCGCTAACTCGAATTGCGACCGCAAGAGGCGATTGTTACACTGACCCGGATGGATCTGCGCGCTACAGTACTATGGACAGCTGTCAAGCGACGCTTGCTTCGCGATCGACCGTTTGTCATCGCCATTACTGGCAGTATCGCCAAAACTAGCACGAAGCAGGCAGTTGGTGCCGTGCTTCGTGCAGCCTACGGCGAGAAGCAGGTACGAGTTGGTTTCGGCAACTTGAATACCGAACTTGGAGTGCCGCTGGCGATCCTCGGGTTTGAATTAGATTTCTATCAAATGAAAGTTAGCTGGCAATGGGCGATAATCTTGATCCAAGCGCTCTGGGCGGGTTTGTTTGGTCGGTTACCGCGTTACTTGGTACTGGAGATGGGAGCCGAGAGGCCTGGCGATTTGGCGAAGCTGACGGCTTTCGTCAAACCCGATATCGGAGTCGTGACTGTTATTGGCGAAGCACATTTGATGAATTATTCTTCCCAGGAAGCGTTGGCCAACGAAAAAGCGGAAGTTGTGCGTGCTGTCAAACCGAACGGTGTTGCGGTAATTTACCACCGCGGGCCGTTTCGTGATCTGCTGGTCAACGCTGCCGCCGTGCCGGTGGTGGAGTTTGACTGTGACGTTGCTGATATCGCCCGCACTGTGGCGATGACGATCGGTCGCCAGCTTGAAATTGAGGAAGAACGTATTACTCGGGCGCTTGCTTCAACTTGGCAGCCGGCTGGTCGTATGAGGATTATTGAGGGGGAGTATACAGTCATTGACGATTCGTATAATGCTTCGCCGACTTCGATGCGTTCAGCGCTTGAGCAATTATCAAAAGGAACCGGTCGTAGGGTTGCAGTGCTCGGTGCGATGTTGGAACTTGGCGATAACGAAGAGCGCTTTCATGAGGAGGTCGGGCAATACGCCCGGAAGCACGCCGACTACATTATCGCGATCGGTGAACTGGCGAAACACTATCGAGCTGACGAGTGGTATGAGACCAGCGATGAGGCAGCTGCCAAAGTAGTTGCGTTTCTACGGAAAGGCGATAGCATACTAGTCAAAGGCTCACATGGAATCCGTACAGATAAGATTGTGGAGGCGATAACGTAACGATGGAATTTCTCTCTGGCGACAACTTTGCGCTCGCGAAAACATTTTGGCTGGCGACTCTCGCTTTCTTAGTTGCAATCCTCTGGACCCCGCTCTTCACCGATTTTCTGTACAAAAACCGTCTTGGCAAGCGCATTCGCCAAACAGGATTCGATGAAAAGAAGGCGCCGATATTCTACAGCCTCCACAAACACAAGGAGAATACGCCCACGATGGGCGGGCTGCTTATCTGGGTGACGGCCGCAATTATAACTCTGTTGATGAATATGGATCGCGGTCAAACATGGTTACCGCTTTTCACGTTGGTTTCGACGGGAATCGTCGGTGCGGCTGATGACATAATGAACATCTTTGGCATCGGTCCAAACTCCGGCGGCTTGCGCTTTCGCTGGAAGCTTTTGCTCTACACGTTCATTGCGCTCGTTGGTGCGTGGTGGTTTTTCTTTAAGCTGGACTTCAGTATCATCTCTGTGCCCTGGGTCGGTCAATTTGATCTTGGTTGGTGGTACATCCCGGTCTTTGTTGGTGTGTTAGTTTTTACAACCTTTTCCGCCAATGAGACCGACGGCCTTGATGGTCTGGCCGGCGGCGTGATGGCGAGCTGCTTCGCCGCGTACGGCATTATCGCGCTTCTCCAAGACAAGGCTGAGTTGGCGGCCTTCTGTGGAACAATTCTCGGAGCGCTCATGGCGTTTCTTTGGTTTAATGTCTACCCGGCTCGCTTCTTTATGGGGGACACGGGGGCGATGGCGCTCGGAATGACTCTCGGGGTTCTGGCTTTTCTGACCGATACGGTCTTCATTTTACCGATTATCGCGTTCGTCCTATGGTTTGAGGGTTTGTCAGCGGTTATCCAGATTGCATCCAAGAAGTTGCGCAACGGTAAGAAGATTTTCCTCTCTGCGCCGATTCACCATCATTTTCAGGCGATCGGTTGGCCCGAGCCGCGTATCACGATGCGTTTTTGGATCATTTCCGGTGTGATGGCGATGGTCGGGCTTTTTGTCGAAGTCATCTCGCGATAAACGCCTACCAACTTAGTGCTGCTTTTGGCATACTGATACCAGATGCAGTGGTCAGATTTTCGAAATAAGCGAGTAATTTTGCTTGGTGCCGGGATTGAAAACCTCAGTCTTGTGCCCCACTTAGAGCGGGCTGGTGCGACGGTCTTTGTCTCCGATCAGCGTCCAGCTGCCGTGGATGACGTGTTCCGTCACCGCCATCCTCACGTCAAACTCCTTCTTGAGAAAGACGCGCTGGCGGAGCTGGGCGGATACGACTATGTTTTTCGGTCTCCCGGAATGCCAGTTCGTCTGGTTGATGCCGCCTTAGCAAATGTCAAGCACGTACCTGTTCGAACGTCGGCAACCGATCTCTTTCTTCACCTGACGCACTCAGTCGTTATCGGCGTGACTGGTACGAAAGGCAAAGGCACGACGTCAACGATGATCGGAGCGATCTTGGGCGCTGCTGGTAAGAAAGTTGTAGTCGCTGGCAACATCGGTAAGCCGATCTTCACTATCCTTGACGACCTGGACGCAGCAACGATTGTTGTCCTCGAGATGTCCAGTTTTCAGCTTGAGGACATCACCAAGAGTCCCCACATTGCGGTTGTCTTACCGATAGCCGAGGATCACCTTAAGCCTCTGAGCGACGAGAGTCCTAACTTTCACCCCTCAATGAATGACTATGTCGCGGCGAAAGCTCAGATCACTGTGTATCAATCGACCGATGACGTTATTATCTTTGCCGCCGATAATCCAGACGCAACCGCGATCGCGAGTGTCTCGAAGGCGAAAAAAGTTGCTGTTTCTCAGTCGGCGTATCAAAACCACTGGAACGTTGGGGCGCAAGGTGAGGTTTTTAAGGCTGGAGAACCGTTCCTTAACCTTGCCGATTGCGCTCTTCGGGGTCAGCATATCTATCTCAACGCCACTATCGCGGCGGCGGTCTGTCATGAACTCGGTGTATCGGCTACGGAAATCGCCGATGGGCTTCGTCGGTTTGAACCATTGCCTCATCGCCTGCAGCGCTGCGGGGTGGTTGATGGCGTGACGTACGTTGATGATTCTTACGCAACTAATCCCGAAGCGACTATCGCAGCGCTCACTTCCTTCACTGAGCCGGTTGTACTGATCGCCGGCGGTTCGAGTAAGGGCGCTGATTTCACAGATCTGGCCAGAAAGGTAAAAGACAGTACCGTCCAGGCCGTTGTCCTGATCGGTCAAGAAGCGCCGCGGATAAAGGCCGCGCTGGAAGCGGCGGAGATAGATGCGACCATTGCTGATGGTGGTTCATCGATGAGTTCGGCGGTCGCCGCCGCCCGTCAATTTACCCGTGCTGGAACGGTCGTTCTCCTCTCGCCGGCGTGTGCGAGTAAGGATATGTTCAAGAGCGCCGCCGATCGGGGCGACCAATTCCAGGCAGAGGTCAGTGTGAGCACTCGCTCATGAGCGGCCTCCTTAAGCTCCGTCGTCGCGGAGACGGTGCGATCCCTATCGTCGGTTTCGCCCTTTCTTTCTTTGGCTTGGTGATGATTCTATCGTCGTCACAGATTATGGCGGCAGATCAATTTGACAACGCCTATCATTTTTTCACAAAACAGCTTATCGCTTGGTTTCTGGGTGTGGGCGCATTTCTCTTTCTTCTTCGAGTGCCGTTGGACACCCTTTTCGATAATCGAATTCGTCTGTACTGGATAACAGTTGCGACTCTTCTTCTAGTCTTCGTCCCGGTTATCGGTCCGCGCATCGCCGGTGTTCACCGTTGGATCGATCTTGGCTTCTTTCAGTTTCAACCCGCTGAAATGGCAAAACTGTTTATGATCATCTTCTTCTCCGGATTCTTTGCGACTCGCAGTGCGTTTATGGATGAGCCGAAGAAAGTTCTTTTCCCATTTATTGTTTTATTGGGCCTGGTCGCGGGACTAGTTATGCTCGAGCCGGATCTAGGTACCACGTTCATTATCGTACTGACCAGCATGGTCATATTCTTTGCGGCGCGCGCCAACATTATCCAATACATCGCACTCTGTTTGGCCGGAATCGTCCTCTTGGCTGGTCTGATTTTTTCTGCAGACTATCGAGCGGAACGATTTGGGGCATTCTTAGGAAAGGTAACAAACACAGCCGATAATCTTGATGAGGCGTACCACAATCACCAAGCGCTGATCGCCGTTGGAAGCGGCGGATTGTGGGGGGTTGGTTTTGGTCAGGGGACAAGTAAATACGCGTACCTGCCTCAGGCGCACACTGACTCGATCTTCGCCGTTATCGCCGAGGAGCTTGGATTTATTCGTACCAGCCTGATCCTGCTAGCGTATCTTTTTCTGTCGTGGCGAGGGTTTTCTATTGCTAGAAGGGCCAACAGCCGCTTCGTTCAACTAATCGCCGTTGGTATATCAACGATGTTTGTTGGCCAAGCGCTCGTTAATGTCGCGGGGATGCTGAGCGTGTTACCGCTGACGGGCGTTCCGTTACCGTTTATTAGCTACGGCGGATCTTCGTTGATCATCTCCCTCGCTTCCCTTGGGTTGTTGACCAACATTTCTCGGGAAACGGTAGAGAATTAACGTTGCCAACAGGTTAAATCATCAGGTATAGTGGCGCCAGGTTCGAAATGGATAAAGAGATAACTTCACCGAAGAAACGACCGATTTTGCTGGTTGGTGGCGGAACAGGCGGCCATATCTTTCCGCTTGTTGCTATTGGCGAAGAGCTAGTGGCGCAAGGCTTACCCTTCATTTACGTCGGCGAATCAGGCGGCCGTGAAGAAAAAATTATCAACGAGCTCGGCTGGAATTTTCAGCCCGTTGCAGCAGGCAAACTTCGTCGATATCTAACTTTCCAGACGGTTACTGCCAACATCGTTGACTTCTTCCGGACGATTCTCGGTTTCTTTCAAGCGATAAAGATTCTGTTTCGATCTCGAGCAGTCGCCGTTATTAGTAAGGGTGGGTACGTCGCTTTGCCAATTGTCTACGCTGCTCGTTTTCTTGGGCGACCGGTCTTTCTTCATGAATCGGATACAGTTATGGGGCTAACCAACAAGCTAACTGCTCGATTTGCCCGCAAAGTATTTACGGCCTTTGCCCCCTCTGTCCATCCTCGGTCCGACAACCGTTATCTTCAAGTCGGTATTCCAATTCGCCGCTCGCTGCGTCAAGCTGCTCGACTTCGTTCGCCCAAAAAAACCCGCCCGGTCATCCTTGTGCTCGGTGGAATCCAAGGGGCTTCAGCAATTAACGCGCTTGTCCGCCAATCGCTTAAAGATTTACTGAAGGTGACTGATGTGGTGCACGTCACCGGCGAACGAGAATTTTCTCAATTTCAAAAGCTTCACTCAAGCCTTGATAAGTCGGCGCGTAACTCGTATAAAGTCTTCCCGCTGCTTGATCGAGAGCTTGCCTATTACTACCAGGCAGCTGATCTCGTGGTGAGTCGCTCCGGGGCCACCACTCTAGCCGAGGGCGCCCTTTTTGGTAAGGCGATGTATCTCATTCCCCTCCCAACCTCGGCCGGTAATCACCAAGTAGTGAACGCCAAACTCCTTGACGCTGAGCACGCGGCGGTTGTCTATGAGGAGTACCAGCTCTCACCGGAAAAGTTTACCGAAACCGTAACGGGCCTCCTTAGTAATCGAGCCGAACTCTCCACTCTCGGATTAAAGCTCAAGGCGTACTTTAACGTCGAAGATGCGATCAGCATTATCTTGAAAGCGGTCTACGGGGGTAAGAATGGCGACTAAGAAGAAGCCCTCAAGCTATTATCTGATCGGTATTAACGGCGTAGCGATGACTGGGTTGGCGGTGATGCTCAAGGAAGCTGGACTGACAGTAACTGGTTCAGACGAAGCCGAGGAGTTCCCGACTGACGCGCTTCTCAATCGACACGACATACAAGTTCATAAGGGCTTTAACGCGGACAACCTTACTCCCAAACCTGATATCGTTGTTGTCTCTGCTGCCTACGGACCGAATAACGTAGAGTATAAGGCGGCTAAGTCGGCACGCATCACCATTCAGGCGCAGTCGGAAGCGCTTGGAACGCTTATGAGTCGGTACGAGGGTGTCGGTGTTGCCGGGGTCCACGGAAAGACAACGACCAGTTCCCTGCTCGCCTTCATCCTTAAAGAGGCTGGCTTCTCGCCAAGTTACGCGATCGGTGCACCCGACGTTCCTGGGTTAGATGGGAACGCATTCTTGGGGGATGGTAGCTTTTTTGTGGCCGAGGCTGACGAGTACCGAAAATCTGAGCAAAGCAAAGACCCAAAATTTCTCGACCTTCCGCTCAAGCACGTAATTATTACCAGCATCGAGCTTGATCACCCCGATGTCTACGACACTGCTGAAGATGTCTATCGTGCCTTCTACCAGCTATCGATAAAAATACCGCGGGACGGAACGGTAGTCGCCTGCGTCGATTCGCCGCTTGTTCGTCGGCTGGTTCAAAGAAGCGTCGACCGTCACTGTTTAACATACGGCTTTTCTCCCCAGGCTCATTATCAAGCCGTCAACGTTGAGTACGACGGTGACCAAACAATCTTCTCTCTCAAGAACGCCGAAAACATGATCGGCGTATTCCGAATGAACCTCCCTGGCAAGCACAATGTTCTCAACGCGGTCGCGGCAATTGTAATGGCCATGAAGCTCGGCGTATCGTTAAAAGCAGCTCAAAAAGCAGTAGCGCTCTTTAAGGGTCCGGCCCGTCGTTTCGAACTACTTGGGACGCATAACGATGCGCTGATCTACCACGATTACGCCCATCATCCGACAGCGATCAGCTATTTGCTCGACACGATACGTACCCGATTTGCCGGAAAGCGAATCGTGCTTGTTTTTCAACCGCATACGTATAGCCGAACCGGCAAACTGTTACGAGAATTTGCCGAGAGTCTTGCGAGCGCTGACCATCTTCTTCTCCTTAATATTTTTGCTTCGGCTCGAGAGAAGAGCGGCTACGTCACGATCAAAGATCTGGTTGAGGAACTAAAGAAGCTGAAACCGGATGTTGAGTACCGCTCCAGCCTCGATGAGGCCGCGACCTACCTCGATAGTTTCATTTCGAAGGATCACGTTGTTTTTCTTGTGGGGGCGGGGGATGTCTATAAAATCTACTCTAAATTCACCGACCGCTGAAGCGGGATTTGCTGCCAAGTTGATAGCCCGTTTCGGTGACCGGGTTAGTCAGAACAAGGTTCTGGCGCCGTACTTCCGGACAGGTGTCGGCGGGGTGGGTGAGTGTGTTATTGAGGTCGAAACTGTTGTCGAGCTGATTGATGCCTGCCAGATCGCACAGGCGTTCCACCGGCCGTACATCGTCGTTGGGGGCGGGACGGGATCGCTCATGAGTCAAGTTGGGTCACCCGGTCTGACGGTCGTTAATCGGACTCGACAAATCCTATTTACTGACCCCACAAGTCTTGTTCGGGTCGAGTCAGGAGTCTCTAATCAAGCGCTCATTACGACAACAGCCGGGCGAGGCCTTGGAGGGATAGAATTTTTAAGTGCCATACCCGGCACCGTCGGTGGTGCGATTGCAACGAACGCGTCGTTTCAAGGGCAGTCGATCCTTCCGTATATTCGCACGCTGACTGTCTGGCTCCCTGGCCAAGAAGGTACCGTGACGCAAATCAGACCGTCGGACATCGTGGCAGCGACCGGCCAGCCGATTAGCTTGTTTAAGCAAACCCCACCTCCTGTCCTTCTTTCGGTAGACCTACAGCTCTCAAGGCTATACCCTGACGAGATTATGCGTCGATTGCGAGCGTACCGAAAGCGGATTGCGCTAATCGCTGACCGAACCGTAAAAGTTGGCCGACCTTTTTGGCAGGAGCTACCGCATGATCGGACGCTGCGTCGAGAACTTGAACGGTTCCGAGCACCCGGTATCCGCCCCCGCTGGTCTGAGTCTCTCCTTGAAGTGTCGCGAGGTTCAGTTCAGCCCAACGATTATCGAGCATTTCTTCAGAGCGTAGCCAACTGGGCCAAAGGTCACGACCTTCGCCTTGATCAACGACTATCATATCTGGGATACTGGCCCGACGATGAGGGGAAAATCGATGCCTAAATTACGTCGTACGCCGAAGGTATTCGCCTCGAGCTACCGACCACCGACCACCTCATCATCGCGCTCAGCAGCTCGTGTATCGCTTTCAGCCTGGCGCCCGATCTTTGTTGTTGTTGCTATCGTTGCCGGTTTCGGTCTTCTCACTCGGCTACCGATTTTCCAGCTCAAATCTGTTTCGGTTGAAGGAGTGAACAACCCCGAAACAGTAACGGAACTGAAGAGCTTGGTTGGGAGTTCAATCTTCTCTGGACAGATAAGTCGAACAGTCGAACGATGGTTGGCAACAGATCCAGCCCTCAATGCACTAAGTTGCCGACGCGGTATCCCAGACACGCTTCAGTGTCAGGCGAGCTATCGCAGCGGAGCGCTTGTCTGGAAGCAATCGAACGGAGAATTTTGGGTAGATATTAACGGCCGGGTATTTAGTGCGCGCCAACCTGAGCAACCAGCCGCAATCGTTGTCGAAGACGCATTAGCAACAGCTACTATTGGCGGTGATGTAGCGAGTACCGAGATCGTCGAACTCTTTCTGCGTCTCGAAAAGGCGCTGACTGACCGTTTGATCGTCGTCAATCGTTTCTATGTCGTTGACGCAGTTTACCAGCCAGGTGTTGTTATTGGGGGCTTTACCACGTCTGATGGTCGTCAGATTCAGAAAGAGGTACGGGCAGTCTTTGCGGCAACAGAATCGATCGAAGCTCAAGTTCGAACGCTCAAACAGCTTCTTGATAATAACGGCGATCAAATCGCTGGACAGATCGATTTGCGAGTCCCGGGGTACGTCTACTATCGATAATTGTGATGTCTGAGGAGAGAAGCCACTGGCGAGTCCACCTTCGACGCGACGAGGATCTTGTTGCCCACCTCTGTCGCCTCCGTGGGCTTGACCCGCTTGCACTCACACCTGATTACCTTACCCAGCTGCATGATCCGTTTCTTTTGCCAGACATGGTTGTTGCTTGCGCGCTCATCAAGCGGGCGATTGATGAAGATTGGCACGTTACAATATTCGGTGACTACGATGCTGACGGCACACCGGCTGCCGCGCTTCTCAGTCTGGCGTTGAGCGCGATCGGTCTTCGCCACAGCGTTCGTTTACCGACTCGAGACGAAGGCTACGGTTTGCGGCTCGAGCAGATAAAAGAGATTGCCAAAAGTTCTAAGCTGCTTATTACGGTAGATACTGGAATTAGCTCGGTCGAAGAAATGAGCGTGGCGAAAGCAGCGGGTATGTCAGTCATCATTCTTGATCACCACCTTCCCGGGAAGCAACTTCCGGACGCTGATGCGATTGTCGACCCCCACCGTCACGACTCTTCGTATCCGTTCCCTCATCTCTGTGGCTGTGCGCTCGCCTACAAGTTGGTAGTGGCGCTCGGCCAACAGTTTCCCCAGCTCGATGAACGTTTTTCCAAGTGGTTGTTGGACCTCGTGGCCGTATCAACGGTCGCTGATATGATGCCGCTCGTTGACGAGAATAGGACGCTTGTTCATTACGGCCTGGTCGTTCTGAGGCAAAACCGACGTCTCGGTCTTCGTGCCTTGCTTGCGACGGCAGGTGTCGACCCGCTGACAATAAACGCCGGTACGCTTGGGTTTGTTGTCGGACCTCGTCTCAACGCCGCTGGGCGTCTTGGCGACAATCGTCCTGCATTTGATCTCCTCATCGCCAACGATGAGGAGAAAGCCGCTCGGCTCGCCGCGAAGATCGAAAAGGCTAACTCGGTACGTCAGGAGTTGGTCCAGCGCGTCTTAACAGAAGCGACCGCTGAGATTGAGAAACAAAACGATCAGTCTGATTTTGCGCTGCTAGTAGCAAAAGAAGGATGGCCCGCAGGTGTGGTTGGGTTGGTAGCCGGCAAGTTCTTAGCACAATTTCATCGACCAGTTTTTGTCGCAACTAACGAGGGTGATCAAGTTCGCGGAAGCGCTCGATCTCTTGAATGCTTCCCGGTAGTCGAAGCGTTGTCGGCGCATCGTGACTTACTCACGTCTTTCGGCGGACACGTAACCGCGGCTGGTTTTTCTTTGCCGGTGGCGAAGTGGTCAGATTTCGCTCGTTCGATCAAACAACTCGCTCGCTCACAACTCAAGGCTAGTCAGCTACGCCCAACGTTTAGCGTTGACGCCGAGCTTGGAGGACAGGATCTGTTGCCTAAAACAGCTAAGAAATTAGAGCAATTGGCACCGTTTGGACTGGGCAACACTCGTCCGCTTTTTCTACTCCGTGGCGCTGCACTTGATGGTGTTCGACGGATTGGTCGGGATGAAAAGCACGTCAAAGGGCGAATCCTTATCGATGGCGCTCAAGTAGATGTCATCGCTTTCGGTTTGGCGGGAGAGCTTGATACCGATACGCACCCGACACTCCATGCAATTGGTTATCTCGAGATGAATCGTTGGAACGATCGAGAGTACCTTCAATTTCAAATCGTTGACTATCGTACGAGTGACGATACGCTGGAGTGGATTTCATGACCAAGAAACAGAAGACAAGCTATATCTGCTTAAACTGTCAGCACCTGTTATCAACCTGG
>JALHMV010000017.1 GCA_022843855.1 Patescibacteria group bacterium | reverse complement strand
AGATGTATACGCGTGCGCCGCAGCGCTCACACGTTCGTCCCACTCAAGTAGTGTCATTCAACTCATGCTACAGTGTAACGGATGAAAATAGGGCGAGCAATCGAGGAATTTATTCGATATTGCCGAGCAGCGAGGGGCTTCTCTCCGAACACAATTCGAAATTATCGACACTACCTAACAGCCTTCGGCGAGTGGGCAGAGACGCAATCGATCCCGAGCATCTCGAAAGTAACGAGCGACGACATCCTCGACTTTCAGCTTTTTTTGCAAGAACAGAACCCCAACCTAACTCGATCAACGCTCAACTATTACCTGATTGCGATTCGGGCGCTGCTGAAGTACCTCATCACTCGTGACGTTACGGTTATGCCACCTGACAAAATCGTGCTCGGTAAGACAAGGGCGCGACAGATTCACTTCCTTGAGGTCGATGAAGTAGAGCGTCTCCTCAGCGTCACCGATCCGAATAGTAAAACAGAACTTCGAGATCGAGCCGTTCTCGAGCTACTGTACTGCTCGGGGTTGCGATTAGGCGAACTCACATCGCTAAAACGAGACTCGGTCAATATCGGACGCGGTGAATTTAGCGTCAAAGGGAAGGGCGGTAAGGTTCGACTTGTTTTTCTAAGTCAAACTGCCCAGCAAGCCTTAGCGGCCTATCTTCGGAGTCGAAACGACGAAGCACCAGCACTTTTTCTGGGTAGTCGTTCAAAAAACTCACAGCCCCAGCCGCTCACAGCCCGAAGCGTCCAGCGTCTCCTCAAGCGATATGCGCTCCTGGCCGGGATAACCAAACCAATCACTCCGCATACTTTGCGGCACAGTTTTGCCACGAACCTCTTACGTAACGGGGCCGATCTCCGTTCCGTCCAGGCGATGCTCGGCCACTCGTCCGTAACTACCACTCAGCTGTATACCCACGTTACGGACACTGGTCTGCGCGAAACGTACAAGCGCTTTCACCGAACAAATACCGACCCAACTGGTGAGGCTTCTCTTGATTAACCGAGCACTTCCCCGTATACTTATACCCAATGGAAACAACCGAATCCCCTCGCTGCGAGCGATACCTTATCAGCGCGTTGGTCGAGTCAGCCGATCATCTCAGTCACTTAACCGAGTCGCTCACAGCGGCCGGGGTTACGATTGTTAAAAGTGAAGCGCTCGGTCTACGGAAACTTGCCTTTCCGATCGCCAAAAAAAACGAGCTCGAACTCGTCTCGGTTTTCTTTATGGCCGAGCCAAAGACCGCGTACGATTTTGAGCGAAGCCTTCAACGCGACGCTATCGTCAAGCGCTTCCTGCTAACGAAGTGGTCAGTCGATCCCAACGCCGCTCCTCGATCCCGCGGCAAGAAAAAAGTTGAGGTTGCTGCCTAATGTTTAGCCTAAATCGAGCCGAAGTTATTGGTAACCTGACTCGTGACCCAGAGGTGCGCACTTTGCCGAGCGGGCAGAGCGTTTGCTCTTTCGCGGTTGCAACTAACCGCCGCTGGAAAGACAAGGACGGTAACACCAAGGAAGACACTCAGTACCACGAGGTTTCGGTCTGGGGCCGTTTAGGTGAGTTGGCGAGCCAAATGCTCGCGAAAGGCAAAAAAGTCTACGTCGAGGGCCGTTTATCGACAACTAGCTGGGAAGGTAACGACGGCGTTAAGCGTCAAAAGACCGAGATCGTTGCCGAAAACTTTATCCCGCTCTCACCAAAAGGGGACGGCACAGGCTTTGATCTCAGCGAGATCGGTTCAGCCGAAAAGAAAAACACCACAAAGAAGGAAGAAAAGAAAGACGCTGCTCCGGCAGATTCTGAAGAAATAAATTTGGATGACATTCCGTTCTAAATCATGAAACGTAAAGTTGACTGCTATTTTTCAAAAAACCAGATCCAAGAGATCGACTATCGTAACACCGATTTGCTCGGTCGCTTCTTGACCGGATGGGGCAAGATCAAACCAGCTCGCGAAACCGGTGTCTGCGCCAAACACCAACGTGCCTTGGCCGTTGCCATTAAGCGCGCTCGCTACTTAGGCTTAATGCCGTTCGTTAAACGCTAAGTAACGTCCCGGATCGATGTTACCTCTCAACCAGGTTTGTAACGGGACTACGATTATTTTTCGCGACGTTCCCCACCAGGTCATCGAAGCTCATCACCTCAAGATATCCCTCCGGTCATTTTTCGCTGCTTCGCTATGCTAAGCCTCAATCAAGTCCGCAACGGGGCAAATATCATCGTCAGAGGCACGCCCTTTGTTGTAGTGGAGGCGAAGCATCTCAAAATGGGTAGGGGCGGAGCCAAACTCAACACTAAACTGCGCAACCTAATCGACGGTTCGGTCATCGACTACACTTTTGCCGGAGAAGAAAAATTAGAAGAAGCCTCCGTTTCTTATCGGGCTGCCCAGTTCCTGTATCAAGAAGGCGAGACCGCCCACTGTATGCTGACCGACACCTACGAGCAGACAGCGCTCCCCGTTCGATCCGATCAGACAAAATTTCTTACTGAAGGCGGAAACGTTGACCTTGTCCTCTGGCAAGACCGCGTCATCGATCTACGGGTTCCGAAGAAAGTACCGCTGACCGTTAGCTACACCGAGCCGGCGGCCAAGGGCAACACCGTTAACGCCGCGACCAAAGACGCTACCCTCGAGACCGGCGCGGTCGTCAAGGTACCGCTGTTCATTAAGACCGGCGATTTAATTTTGGTTAACACAGAATTGGGAACGTACGACAGTAGAGCGTAGCTTCGACCAAAGACCGCTTCTGCGGGTCTACGAAGAATGGAAGCCCTTCCGGCGCCTACTCAGCGCGCGCCTAGCCTATGAGGAAAAACTCACGGTACGATCTCAAAGACAATCGGATCCTTGCCCGACCAAGTCATCACTTGGTAACCGCGCTTAGCGCCGCCGTGATAGCCGATCACCCGGTACGTATCGGTCGACGCCAGGGTCAGCGCCGCGTTCATCATAAAGAGCACGTCTTCGACATCGGGTAGCCACCCGAGATATCTGTTGGCTGGAATCCGGCAGCGCAGTTCGCTATCGACGTCGGCGCAGTAACTGTACCAACGATCGCTCTGGTCGTTCTGGCCGCCCCGATTGCTGGCAATCGCCCGGCCAACACCAGTCGTTGTGACCAGCACCGATCCACCGATATCCTGACCAGTAATCGCAGCAAAGCCAGCCGTCATTAATGTTTTATCCGAGCTAAAGTGAGTGCCCGTCGTACCGTACGGCGCCGAATCGCAGCCAGGACCAACGTCGCATCGGTACGGATAGTAGCCGTCCTGTTCCCAGCGGCCGTTCGTCTGCGCTGACGAATACGCCGATAGGCCGCTGATCATTCGGGCAACCGGACCGCCATTCTGATTTTCGACGCGAAATGCCAGACCGGGGTTGAGCAGCGCCGGAGCGCTCCCCCACGAAGCGCCGCCGTACAGCACCGCATTGGCTGAGTGACGACCGAGCGTACCCAGATGTTGCATCAACGGCGAGCTATCGTTACGGCCGTTACAGACTTGCCCGAGATACGTACACACGACCTTAACTACCCCTCCAGACAAACCGTCACCAGTCAGCGTGAGAGAATTACGGACGTCCTCAACGTCGCTACTCACCTTCCCCATTGGAAAATTGTCGCTTATCGTCCGGATAAAGCCGCGAGTTCCGGCTGTCGCGTCGGCGGGCAGATAGTATGCGTTATCCGGATGGTTAAACGCTTGAAGGTCCGGCTCGCCCAAGATGCGTGCTCCGATCCGCCGGCCGTAATCGTTGCTCGAGTCGTCAAATTTGAGCTTGCCACCGAACAGCACCGCTTTCGTCACGTCGTTGCTCTGATAAACCGTCAGGCTCGCGCCGAAGAGATTGGGCAGATCTTCACTGGAGCGAGGAGACGCCTTACCAATTTGCCATCGACCGTTATCGTTGCCAGTCATCTTGCCGGCGTCGTCCATCCGCCAGAGATCGGCGAAGCGGCCAAACGTCCCACCGACCGAAAAAAGCTGGCTCTTGGGAGCGCCGGGCGAATAGAGCGTCGCGAGACTGCCGCTTTGCCTCGGCGCCGGCCGATCATTGATCCGAGCGTCGCTCTGACTCGAACGAATCTCCCAACTCGGATTGGCGTCGTGAGCGTTGGCGAACCATTCGGCCGGGCCTTGATAACCGTATTCGGAGAGTTGGTAGTCGCTGAGCGCGAGGCTGAACGCATCAACGCCGTTGTGGCTAACCAACGCGTTTGAGCCGTACGCCAAGCTATCGGGCGACCGATACGGCACTCCGTCACTATACAGACGGAAGCTGTCAACTCCCGGTTCGTACGACCGATCTCTGACCGTCATTGTGTACGCCTCGATCCGCCCGCCGGCGCTTCGCCAAATCTTGACCGCTACCCCGGAAGACGGTACTCGGGCGCGCTCGTCTTCGGTCAGGTTCGAAAGCTGAATATAGCCGCCGGACTCAGCCACCCATTTCACTTTACCGTCGCTACCGGTAATCGGGATATCGGTCCGATAATCGCCCTGAACAGTGATCGTCGCGTTCTTGCTATCCTTGCGCAACCCCGTATCGCCCGAGTAGATGGGATTATGCCGAACCTTCACAACGGTTCTGTCGTAACCGTTACCATTAAAGAATGTTGAAACGATCAGACCGTGAAAACTTTCCCGGACATTCGGATTGGGTCCATCTCGACCGTTCTGGCGCTCGATAACAATCTCTGCACCGGCGACGAGACGGCTCGGCGCGATCGCCTCGCTCCCGCTGGTAGCGATGTTGATTTCCCAAACTTTGGCGTTGTCCCATTCTTTCGTCGGCAACCCAGTTCGAGGGTCGACTGTATCTTTATCTCTAATAATCTCTGGTGCCTTGACGCCGTCCGGTGGCGTAAATATCTGAGACTGATAGTCGGTACGGATAACTTTGAAGCTGTACTCTGCTTCTTCTGGCGGCTGGTTGTTCATCGCTTTTGGCGTACTCGACCACGCCACGCTCGCTTCGCCGCTGGTGACGCCAGCCGTAAAATCAAGCTGCCAGATTTCGCCCATTCGAGTCTCCCGAGCGATGTTTGTAGCGTTACCTTGCCAGAGGTAATTGGTCTGGATGCTGCCCTGGGGCCCGCCCGGCTTCGCTTGAAGCGTCGCGCCGTAGCGACCGACCGGTAACGCCACTGCTGATTCGTTAGCGATGATGCCGGCGCCGGATCTATCGCTAAAGTCTTTGAGCTCAAGCCGGCGCTCATCGGCAACGAAGGAGAGAACGCCGGTTGTGGTCATGTGGCTGACGTAGCCAGAGAGCAGTTGGACCAGCCGGCCGTTCACGAATTCTTCAAGAACAATCTGGTCACCAACGGCGTAACCAGTCGTAGTACCGCCCTGCAAGGCGCACCGATAGATACTAGCCTCAACCCTGCCGATACACGTCTGAGCGGCGCTCTGGCGGTTGAGAACTTGAATTAAAAGCTCACCCACGCTCACCGTAGGGGCTACTTGGCTGTACCCGTGAACTCGAATCGTGATCGTGCCGTTCGGATAGTCAACCGCGGTGACCCGCGCCCACGCATTGAACGGCTCAAGACGACTATAGAGGTACAGCTCGTCCCCGGGCGCGATACCCGCTGGGCTTGGCCCGATCCGAACGGTGGTTTCCGTTGAACCGTTGACGTTGAGCGTGAGCCGCGATCGGCCAGTATCAGCACGCGGCGTCCAGCGCCACCCCTCTAAGCCTGACCGGTCAGCCAGGGTTGAGACAACTTTCACTTGGTAGCGACCGTCTTGTTTAATCTTTCGTGATGCGTCGAGATTATAGCTGATCCGTTCCCAGGTCCCCGTCGCGAGCGTGTAGGCGAAGGTGTCGTTGACGATCCGTTTGGCGATACGCAATCCTGGCTGGTTCGAGCTCAAACAGGTGATCGGTGAGCTCTTACAATCGATATTGTTGATCGAAACTGCCTCGTGATAATAGCCGCCGAAGACGATCAGGCGGCCGTTTTGCTGATCGTAGACCATTGAGGCGCCGGCCAACGGTCCCGGACGATTGCCTCCCTGGGCCGGATACGTCCAAGCATTAGTCTCCGGGTTATAGAGCCAGAGTTCGTCGGTTTCACTAGCCGTACCGCCGTCGTAATCATTCATAACGATTTCGCCGCCGAAGTAAGCGATTACTGGCGCACCGCCGTCCTGGTACGTCGTCGAAGCAAGATGACGGACTGGCTTTGGATAGGCGCGCAGCGCGTCAACGGTAAAGCCGGTCATCCTTTGATTGGAAAAGCGGGCAGCGGTCACTCGACCCCAGACCGGAACCGAACCAGATCGCTTCAAGCCGACGAGGTCGCCAACAGCCGGGCAGGCCGTAAAACTGGGTGATGGCAGGCAGTCCGACGACGGTGTCACTGTCACTTGGACAGCTCGCCCGTCGCTGTCTGAGTCGTTTAGCGAGACGTTGGTCAGCGAAAAAGCCGTCGAGGGCTGGACAGCGCCGGTGTTAACGATCGAGTCAAGGATACTCGCCGCAATCGGAGCGTTGCCGAGTCGCTGCGGCGTATCGTAGGTCGAATTGGAGAGCTTGAGCTGCATCGTCACCACGTTACCGTTGACCGCTATGTTGGTAATGCGAACGTTATACAACCGCCCTTGGTCGCTGGTGCGCTCGTTTAGTTGCAGCGGCTGTCGATCGAGTTTACTCAGAAGCGTCACCGACAATTTCTGGTGTAATCGGATCCCGTCGAGCGGGCCGTAATAGAGCGCAGCCACCGTCGCGCTCGGAGTTAAAAACGCCGCGTTATCGAGTAAACGCCAAAACCCGAGCGAGCGCGACCCGCGCAGGATATCGACGTCCCAGCCTGACGTGTTATGTACTGAAGTAAGCAGCGGTTGTGGTTGCCGACTCCACTTAACCTCTGGGTCAACGACGTTATCTGATTTGTGAACAACACCGAGCTCTTGCTCGGGTAGGTCGTTCCAGAGCGACGGTTGGAGCCACTGAATGCGATAATCGTCACTCTCAGTAAACAGATCGCCGAATCCGTACTCGTACAGCAGATCGTCTCCGACCGAAGCGTCGAGCCAAACCTTAAAATTGTTCGTCGTAATAACCGACTCGATTTTTTGTCGGTAGGTGAGGGCATCGACTCGATCTACCCCTGTCCCGCTACCGCCGCTTGTCGCGATAGCGGTATCGACAATTCTGGGCAAATACGGGATATAGACAAAATCGAGCGCATCGAAGTACGAACCTGAGCCGGCGGCGTTTTTCCGGGTTAGAAACTCGTCTTCCGGCCCGCCCATTTTAATCGTCCAGTAGCCGATCGTTCCCTGCGGGGCGTTGAGCGGCGCGTATGGATTATAAAAATGGCCGAGTCGCGTCAACTCGCTGAGCGGCAAGCGGCGATCAGCCGCGCTTGTTATTGAGTCGTTTTCGGGAATAGCCCCCAGCGGCGTGTCGTTGATGATATTGGCGTAGTGAAAGATGAGACCTGGATTGGACGGACTATCCTCCTGGAAAAGATAGGTGCCGCTGTTAACCCAGGGAACCACCACCGCCACTGCTAAGCATCTCGGCAAGGAAGTCTTGGCCGGCTCATACCCGGCGACGATGCTGCGCGGGCTGGGCTTGAAGCTGTCTAGATCCGCTACTCGACGTGATTCCCCGGTCTCCAAGTCATACACGCTTGGAGTCACCAGCGCTCGGGTACCGTTATTTCCCTGATTCAGTTGGATCTGCTCTTTGAGCCGTGCCAGACCGCTATCGGCCGCGAGCTTCGCCACGGATGAGTTATTGATTCGGTCGGTTGCTGAAAGCTGGTCGAAGCGAATCGCCACCGCTCCGAGCGTTGTCGTCGTCAAAATGGCGATCACCATCACCGTCAGCAGTAAGATCGATCCAGGCGATCGGCTCATAGTACTTCCTCCTCGATTTGACACGCCGACCCGACGCAGGCTCCGCCCGGCTCAATCAAGATGGTGAAGGCTTTGGTGTTGGTCTGATTGTTCGAGTCACGCACTACAATTGTCACCGGATACTGCCCCGGCGTCGTCGGTGTACCGCCGATGACACCGGTCGAGGAGGTCAGAGATAGTCCCGGCGGGAGAGCGCCGGCCAAGACTTCCCAGCGGAGTTGCCCGTTACCGCCAGTTGCCTCGAGCGTCGCCGTGTACGGCGACCCGACAACCCCGATCGGTAACGCCGTTGTCGTAATCCGAAGCAGCGCGCCACCGTTGGCGTTGATCGAGAAGGTTAGGTCCTGCTGGTCGCTTGAAGTACCGTCACTGAGCCTCACGGTCAGCGAATTGACTCCCGTCGCGGTCGGGGTACCCGAGAGAATGTATCTATTGCCTTGTTGACTGAAGTTCAAACCAGCACTGAGCGTCCCGCTACTCGACCAAGTGTACGGATGCCGGCCGCCTTCACCGATGATCTCCTTATAATACGGCCGACCGACTGCGCCGTCAGGTAAGGCGGTCGTGAAGATATTAACCGTTGCCGACCCCGACCCGACCAAACCGATCGGGAGGCTGCTATGAACGGTGGTACTCGCCTGTCTCGACTCGACAGCCCGGCCGCTCTGTGACTGCAACAGCTCAACGGTAAAACGATACCGAATCAACTGCTTCGTCGCACAACCAACGCTTGCCGCACAATCGTACGAGTTGATCTGCAGTTCAAACGCGGTCGCCCGCACCTTTGGATCAGTCAGCCGGTTTTGATACGCCGGTTTTGTGGAAAGCTGTGGGCACTGAAGCCCGGAATCGAGTCGATAAATCCAATAAGCGATAAGATCGCCTTGACTATCAAGTTGGTACGTTTCATCAGTGCCCGATTGAGCCACCGCGCGGGCCCGGCCGATAACTTCACAGGTATTTTGCGCTTGTTCGCCGGAGAATTTCTTAACCTGGATGGCGGCAAAAGCGTCGGGGGTGTTGTAGTAGCCGTGCAGCGCTACCGAACCGACCGGCGCGTTCTCCGCAACACGGCGCAGCGCATCGCCAACCGAGCGGGCTGATTCGGTGATAGCTGAGCGAGCATCGGTCCGATTAACCAAGCTATTGGTACCAACCGTCGCCACCAACGCCACCGAGACAGCAACCATAAACAAGCCGACGCTGATCACCAACTCGACAAGAGTAAAGCCAGGTCGTTTCATCGCGGATCCACCACCTGGCCAGACGTAACGCTTCGGTTAACTCCGCTGCCCCACGACGTTTTAGCAAGCAAAAGGTAACTGGTCGTATTGCCAGCCGTAAGTGCCCTGGCTTTAAATTCGGTGACGTACTGCAACCGACTCCGACCTAGTTGGATTGCCCGGGACGTTGTTTGCAAAGTGCAGTTAAGCGTTAGCGCTTCCGGGTCGCAGTAGATGTAGCAGGTCTGGTCAAACTCGCAGGGACCGATCGAGAAGCTTTCTCCTTGGGCCTTCCGCTGCACCGAGAGATATGAGAGCGCCTGTTCGTTGAGCGCGTAAGCCGAGAGTTTGGTCTCGGCGCTGGTAATCAAGCGGGCGGCCGCGGAATTGAGCGCTGACATACCAAGGCCAACCATCAACAGAAAGGTTACCGCAAACAACACTTCAACCAGCGAGAACGCCGGCGCTTGGCGAAAGCGGATCAGGCGACGCGGTCGAGTCTGGGGAGACAGAGAGATGTTCATTAGACGGGAGCCTGATTAGCGTTACAGCCGTCGCCCTGGACCGGTGGGGCGGCCAGTCGTGATCGGGTGAAGAGCCGAGCATCAGCGTACCGACCGCTTCGCTCGAGGCGACGTGCTTGCGGCGGCGGATTGCAGCCTTCGTTGATAATCTCGGGGTCGACTTGGGTCGCGCCGCCGCCGACGCTGCCGTTGCCGCAGTTGAGGAAAAAAGTTTTTTGGCGCTGGCGCAGCGCTGCATCGGCTGCTCCATCCTGATACGGTTCCTGACCTTGGCCGGACTGGTCGGAGGCAACGACGTTGACGGTCACATTAAAACGCTGGTGCGCCACCGACACGGCTGTCGTCTCAAATTGGTATCGAACGGTTTCGAAACCCGGTCGAGTGTCGTAAAAATAACGAATCGCGAGCGGCCGATAGATCAGCTGACCATCTGATAAAGACCGTTCGCCATTGATGTTCCAACTCATGTCGTAGAAAACCGCTAAATTGGGGTCGGTATTGTTCTGATCAAAGACGCGATCCTCCGCCCGCGGATAGCTGAGCGTTATCGTTGAAGGAGCGTTGTTGCCACAACGAAGCGATAAGTTGAATTGCGCCGGATCGATGTTGCGCCATTTTGGAGCAAGCTCGTCTTTCGAGGGGAGGAAATACGCCTGAGGATTAGATCGGGAGACGCCGATCTCGCTCGTTTGACGATCGATAAATACGTAGCGTTTCTCAGCCAAGCGCTGCGCACTCAGCGTGATAACAAGGTATCGTGCTCTCGATTCGCCTAAGTTACCGACGATCCTTCCGGCAAAAGTCAGGTCGTTGAAATCCGTCGAGTTGATCGTTGGGCTGTCGCTCATGCCGCAGGAAAAGCCGACCTTACCGACGCTAAATCGAACCACCGCGGCCGTATCGGTCAGCGAGCGGCGGACTGGAAAAAAAGAAGCGATATAGACGCTGCGCGGCAGCTCAAGTTGGCGGATTTCGGTAAAACCGCTTTGGGCCGTATTCTCGTCGCAGCGCGACGAGCCGCGTTCAAGCCTCGCTAGCCGCGTCTGCGTCGTTCCGGCGACGGTGTAGGCGGGGTCGGTCGGTTCAGGCAATCGAAAATCGGAGAAAGAGACCTGAAAGACCTGGCCGAGCGCCTCGCCGTCGCGTCCGGTCGGCGCGAGCGACCGTGTCCGGGCGTCGATGAGCAACTGTCGAATCCTGTTCGCGCTGGTGTCCAGGCTCAACCGTTCGTTCCGGCCGAAGATATTCGGCAGACTTGAGAGACTGATCAAGACGATCACCGCCAAGACAACTAAGAGCTCGATAAGGCTATAGCCTCTCTTGACCCCCACGCTGCCGCTTTTTCGCACGATCAACGAATAACCTATCTCTTTCGCCGAATACCGAGGGGGTGTCGGCGAGTAGCCGCTACCAGGCTTGGATGTCATCGAGTGACGCATCCTCATTCTTACAGGCCGCCCCGTTGGCTCGCCAGGCACCGTTTTGGAAGACGATCGGCTGGTTACTCGTCAGAGAGCGGTCGTTGCGTGTTATATCTTGAGCAACGTTCTTACCGTTACATTGGTAGAGGTACCGACCGTTATCGATCACTCGACCGCTTGCCTGGACGGCGGGCAACCAGCCAAATCGATTCGGATAGCGCCGTGCTCGAGCGATATTGCCTGCATCAGAAAAGGCCGAATAGAAAAATTGATTCGGCGCGTTCGGCGCGTTAGTCTGCGAGTCAGAGTCGTCATCGAGGTGCCGGACGGTCGCGCCAGAGCCGATATAATACCGTTTCGGCACAGTCGGATTGAAGAGCGTCTTGGCGTCTTGATCGTTGGTATTTTCCAGCCGAGCAGAGACGAGCACATCAACGTAATCGTAGGCGACGGCAAACTTGTAGCCGTTTTGGCTTTGGCCGGCCACTGGATCAACCACCAAACGATCGATGTATTTCAGGCACAGTAAGAAATGATTGGTCGCTACAAAGCCGGGCTTGAGGATAGCGTTGTTGTAATTGTTCTCGGTCGTGACAAAGTCAGTCCTGACCGCAAAATTGCTCGGATCGCCGCCGTTGGTCAGCCCTTGGCAACTGGTAATATCGGCTGCCAGATCAAAGTTTGAGACTGACGACCCCTGATCGGGATTTTTTCCGAGGTAAAACGTGTGGTTGGGATAGAGCTTAAAGTCCGTCTTAAACAAATCGAGCGCCGATAGAAAAAGGTTGAGATCGCTTTTGCGCTTGGCGTCCCGGGACTTTTTCTGGATCGGCTGAACCGTCACCGCCACCAGCGTCACCAAAACACCGATGATCGAGATGACAATGAGGAGTTCGATAAGAGTGAAGCCATTCTTACGAACCCCTCTGCCGAACCTTCGGTTCGGCATCAATAGTTCAATCAGCGTAAAAGCGCGCCGCGGCATCAAAACTGCCCCGTCAGGTTATAGATTGGTTGTAAGACTGAGATGATAATAAACGCCACCGCCCCTCCTAACAGAACAATAATAAACGGTTCGATGAGCGCTGAAAACGTCCGTAGCTTGGCGTCAACTTCGCTCTCAAAATATTCGGCCAACGTCGAAGCCGATCCACCGAGATCGCCGGATTGTTGACCGACAAAGAGCAGCTGCGTCATCAGGCGCGGGAAATAGCGATTACGTTGCAGCGTTGTTGAGATCGCCGAGCCTTGCTCGAGCGAGCTCCGCAAGCCGCTAAGCGCGCGCCGAAAGATAGTGTTGGTCGTCGACTCAGCGATAATCTCGACCGATTCGATGATCGGCACGCCGGCTCGGATCAGCAGCGAGAGCGTTCGATTAAACCGAGCAAGATAGACTTGGCGCGTCAGGGCTCCAAAGACCGGCGCGTTGAGCGCCAACCAACTCGCCGTCTCCCGACCGGAGCGCGTTCGAAAGAAAAATCGGCCGGCAACAATCACCACAACGACCCCAGCGATCAACCAGTACCAGCCGGTAATGAGAAAATCGGTAAAAGCCAACAGCAGCTGCGTCGAGAGCGGCAGGGCCGATTCGGTCGAGTCAAAGATGTCCTTAATCGGCGGGATCACTCGAGTTAGGATGATAAAACCGACGATAATCATCACTACCAGGATAAAGGCCGGGTAAATCATCGCCCCGCGAACCTTGGAAGTAAACTCCGCGGAACGAGCGGTGGTTTCTGAGAGATCGTCGAGGACTTTGGATAAATTACCGGTCGCTTCGCCAGCCCGAATAACGCCGATCTCTACCTCCGGGAAAATCTTCGGATGCCCGGACATCGCAACCGAGAGCGGAAAGCCGTTCTCAAGACTCGTGTAGACTTCGCGCATCACCGCTCTCAAACGTTTATTCGGCGTCTCGGCAGTGATATCAACCGCCTGGGTAATGCCGACGCCGGCTTTGAGCATCGTCGAAATTTCACGGTACATGATCGACCGGTCTTTGGCGCTCACCTTGCCAAAGCTAAACTTTTTCAGCCCCTTTTTCTGCTCAACAACCGCGACGATCGAATACCCTTTGTCTTCGAGGAGTTTGCGAACAGAGGCCGCGTCAAAGGCGAGAGCCCGACCGATCTTGATCTTGCCCTTTTGATCCTTAACTTTGTAACGATACTGAATTTTCGGTCGTTCTTTGCTCACCATCCCTCCGTTATCTACGATACCGAAGCCGGTGTTGATTGGCTACTATAGACGAAGCGGTTATGATACGGAAAATGGTACTCGAGGCAAGCCAGCTCAACCGCGGTCAGGTCGTTGACGTTCACGGAGTTCGCCTGGGCCGGATCGATCGCCTTATCTTTACCGCCGACCCCCCTGCTCTCTACGCCGCTCAGGTAGCAACCGGGACCGTCGTCAATCGTTTTCGCGCACTGACGTTCTCGGACGCTGTCGCCCTCGACCGACAGCGGATCGTCGTTGAAAGTAGCCAGTCACTCGGTAATAATCTGAGAGAATGTGACACGATTGCGGCCGAAACTGGTGCGGTTATCGGAGTCAAGGCGCAGACCGAGAGCGGCGATACGATTGGCACGCTTGGCGACGTCCTAATCGATGCCGACACCGGCTTGATTGTTCGGCTGTACGTCCGCCATCTTTGGCGAGAACGGCTTATTCCCGTCCGATACTTGGTTCGAATCACGCCGGCCGCGATTATTTTTGAGGACGTTGTGACCGCCCCGACGTTCGCCCAGATCGCCACCAGCGAGAACCGCGCGTGATGCCAGCGGTAGCAGAGATTGCCATCGACGACTTCGCCGCGCTCGATATTCGCATCGGCACGGTTCTGGAAGCCGAACGCGTCCCTGATACCGATAAGCTGGTTCGCTTCGTTGTTGATCTGGGTACTGAGCACCGACAGATTGTTGGTGGCTTTGCCCCGAGTTATCCTGACCCGAGCGTTCTCGTTGGCACCCAGGTGCCCGTGCTCACCAACCTCGAAGCTCGAACGATCCGCGGCCTTGAAAGTCGGGGGATGGTTCTGGCCGCGTCCACTACAGAAAACGGCCCGGTCGCGCTTCATCCCCGCTCTCCAGTCGACCCTGGTACTGTCGTCCGATAGCCTGATAAACGCGCGTCCTCGAGATGCGGCAAGGTCAGCAACGAGAGAACAATCTCTGTGTAGAAAATACCCCGCTGGCTGCAGAGCCGGCGGGGCACGAAAAAACGAGCGCGGGTGACGGGACTCGAACCCGCGACCTCCGAGAATCGTACGCACGGGGCTCTACCAACTGAGCTACACCCGCGCTCGTTCGCGTTGATCATATTACCTTTGCGTAGCGCCGATGTCTAGGCTTTTTCTAAGACGAAGCTTTGTCTATACTCAGCTGAGCCTCGAGAGGTGAGGCAGAATTCCATGCAGTACTTCGTAGTCGAGGAAATTTTCGTCGCTGAAGATCCAGCCATCGGCGGGCGCTCGTGGCAAACTGGGCTCCTGGCTTTCTTCGAAGGATTGGTCAATGAAACACCCGGCGTTCTCAAGAGACCGCATCTCGCACTTCGCGGGCGCCCGGGAGAACTGGCGATCGTTCGCTTCGAGCCTTCCGTCGGCGGCCTCTTCGTTGCTGCCACCGGCGGCACCGATAGCGGCACCCTACCGACCGAATCGTTGACCGTTAGCGGCTTCTACCCCACACATGCCCACGGGGCGATCGTTCAACTCGCCCGTTATCGGCGACCCGACGTCGTGCTGTGGATGGACGAAAGCGCCCGGTTGCAGCTCATCGCTGGGCCGAACGAGCAGCTTCGAGTCGGCCATCAAGGCCTGCCAGACAGCTTGGCTGGCCTTGACCGCTCTCTCGAGCGTTTCCAAGCCGCCGCCAAGAGCCGCGCGTCGCTAGTCGGCGTCTAGCCACCCTGCCTGACCGATCCTGGTCAGGCCTTTCTTTTAGCCCAGAAGATCATCCAGCAGACCAGCTCATACCTCCTCTGTATTGCCCCTTAACCAGGCCGCTGTTTCTTCAACCGAGGAAAGACTGTTGGCAACCAACATGACTTGTTTCACTAGTTCTCGAGAGGATGTTTTAAGCTTAAAGCGGTTGCGCTTAAGGAAGACCGCCGTTGCCGCTAGGGCTGTGCGTTTATTGCCATCAATAAAGCCGTGGTTTTTTGCTAAACCTTCCAGCAAGACCGCCGCTTTTGAAAAAACATCTGAGTAAGCTTCGTGACCTTCGAACTCAGCACGCGGCCGAGCAAGCGCAGACTTGATAAGTCTCTGATCACGAATACCCTTACTGCCCCCGTAAATTGTAATCGCTGCGTCGTGAAGCATCAGTACCTCACGAAACGTCAGGTACTTCATGGAGAATTACTTCTCGGCTAATACCGCCATTGCTTCACTGTACTCCGATAAGAATTCTTTCAAGTCGCTAGTGAAATTTGGGTCAACTTCCATTTGATCAACGTAGCCAACCGGCGATAACTTGGCGACAACCTTCCCGTGCTTAGTAAAAGAAAAGACGACTTTATCTCGCTCAACTTCGTCGGTTATGGCCG
>JALHMV010000016.1 GCA_022843855.1 Patescibacteria group bacterium | reverse complement strand
TGAGGAGCGCCTCAGCGTCTCGAAGTTGTTCGTTGATGTCAGTACTCATCACCGAATATTTTAGCCTACTTCAGGTTAGATAACGAGGCTTTGGCCTCGGAGCCTTTACGGCCGGTAACAGGTTTGATACAATTTCTCCGTTACATGCGAAAAGAAATTCATCCTGAGTACTATCCTAAAGCCAGCGTGACGTGTTCGTGCGGCAACACTTTTGAGCTCGGTGCTACTGTGCCGGAGTTTCGTGTCGATATCTGCTCGAACTGCCACCCGCTCTACACCGGCAAGAAGAAGCTTGTTGATACCGCCGGCCGCGTTGAGCGATTCCAGACAAGAATGAGCCGAGTTCAGCAGTTGCAGAAAGGGAAAAAGAACTAAATGGCTACGCTCCCAACACTCGTTGAGCTCGCCGAAGCCGGCGCCCACTACGGACATCATCGGTCGTTAACCTTTCCGAAGGCGCGCGAGTTTGTCTATATGACCAAAAACAACGTTTCCCTCATCAATCTCGAGGAGACGTTAAAGGGTCTCGAAGCCGCTCGTACACTTCTTCATGATTATCGAGCGAAGAACAAGCAGGTACTGTTTGTTGGCTCTAAGCGATCACTGCGCGACATCGTCAAGAAAGCGGCTGAATCAATCGACGCTTCATATATGGTGGAGCGCTGGTACGGTGGCTTTCTCACCAATTTTGATAACTTTGCCGCTCAGATTAGACGGATTAGCGAGATGGAAGCGTTTCTTCAGAGCGAGAAAGCTGCTCGTCTCGATAAGAAAGAGCGAGCGCGCCATCAAGCTCGGTACGACCATGCGATGCGCTTCTTAGGTGGAGTTGTCAATCTGAAAAGTATGCCAGCCCTTATGGTTGTCGGAAGCGCTACCGAGGATACGATTGCGATCGGCGAAGCTCGTCGGATGAATATCCCCGTGATCGCTATTACCGACACGGATATCAACCCGTCAGAGATCGATTATCCGATTCCTGCCAACGACGATGCTCCGCGAGCAGTCGCGATGATCTTGACTGCGTTAGTCAGTCAAGACGAATCAAAGGCGAAGCCAGGAAAGATCTTGGAAGGACGTGTTGCTACCCCAGCCGCGCCAAAGAAAGCTGAAACTTCCGAGGAAGTATCAGAAAAACCAAAAAAGGCTGCCACAACAGCCAAGGCTGCTACCAAAAAAACAACCAAAAAATCAGCTAAGTAAGGAGGACTCAATGAGCGTGACTGTTGATCAAATCAGCCTGAATCAAATTTGTCTCCTGAAAATGAAAGGGAACATATGAGCATTTCAGTAGATCAGATTAAAGCATTACGAGCCAAAACCGGTCTCGGTATTCACGATGTTAAGCAGGCGCTTGAGCATGCCGAAGGTGACGAGACGAAGGCGGTGGCATGGTTGAAGGAAAAGGGTATTTCAACAGTCGCTAAGAAAGCCGATCGAGCAACCGGCCAGGGCTTGATCGAGACGTATATTCACGGTGGTCGTATTGCAGCGATGGTAGAAGTTAACTGCGAGACCGACTTTGTTGCTCGCAACGACGACTTCAAAAAGTTCGTCAAGGAAATCGCTATGCAGGTTGCCTCGATGAATCCGGAGAACGTCGACGAACTCTTGAAGCAGGATTACTTCCGCGACCCATCGACAACGATCGAGCAGCTCTTGAATGATACGATTGCGAAGATCGGCGAGAACATGAAGATCTCGCGTTTCGCTCGGTTCGAACTCGGCTACGAATAAAAGCTTTGGGCGTCAACAGTCAACTACGCATCACTCCGGTGGTGTTGTATTGCGTGGCGCAACATCTGTTAACCCATCAACAAACCTGATAAATTTATACAATAATGCAATCAATCTCCCAGGTTAAAACATTAATGCAAAAAACCCTTATGGTGCTAGAGGAAGACCTACGTTCTCTCCGCCCGGGCCGAGCGTCGGCTGACTTGGTCGGAACATTGCCGGTCGCCGCGTACGGCGGCACGATGCCACTTAACCAAGTGGCCGCGATATCTGCCAACGATCAGGGTCAGTTGATTGTTCAGCCGTGGGATAAAACAGTGATGGGAGCGGCTGAAACAGCGATCCGTAATAGCCAACTTGGCTTTTCTGTGGTCAACGAAGGGCCTCAACTCCGCTTGAGCGTTCCACCGCTCAGCCTTGAACGTCGCCAAGAGTTTGTAAAAATCGTCGGTCAAAAAGGAGAAGCGGCTCGTATACAGCTGCGTCAGGCTCGGGCAGACGCGATCCAAGAGGCAACGCGGGAAAAGACGGCTGGAACGATCCGCGAGGACGATCTCAACCGACTCACAAAAGACCTAAACGAGTTGATCGACGACTTCAATCGACAGGTCAAGGCGCTTGTCGATGCCAAGGAGAAGGAGCTCTTAACGGTCTAATGCTGGTTACCGCGCTCGTCTTTCTCCTTGTTCTGAGTGTCCTGGTCTATGTTCACGAATTTGGTCACTACTTCGCTGCGCGTCGCAACGGTGTACGGGTTCACGAGTTTGCGTTCGGGTTTCGACCTCGTCTATGGGCAAAAAAGATCGGTCAAACCGAATTCGCCGTTAACGCTATTCCGCTCGGTGGGTACGTGCGCTTACACGGCGAACAGCCTGAAGAAGTCGGCGCCGATTCCTTTCGCTCTAAATCGATTTTTCAGCGATTTCAAATACTGTTTGCTGGTGCGTTTATGAACTTAGCACTCGCGTGGGTAGTTCTGACGGGGCTATTCGTCTCGGGTTTTGATCCGCTCATGCCGGGGATCGCGAGCAACCCGTTTGTAGCATCAACGCAGGTGGTGAGCGTCGTAAAAGCACTGCCTGATTCGCCAGCCGCAGCGGCTGATCTTCGCGAGAACGACGTGATTAAGAGTGTAAACGGCAAGACTGTCGCCAGCGACCAAGAGTTTATCGCACTCGTTTCTGCGCTCCGAGGCCAGCAGGTGACGTTGGTTTTTGAACGCGCCGGCGCCTTGCAAACAGTCGTACTAGAGGCGAGAGCCAATCCTCCGGCTGGACAAGGGGCATTTGGGGTAGCGATTCAATCCCGCGGTGAGGTTCGTTCGACAGTTGTAGCGGCTCCTGCTGCCGCCGCGTACGAAACTGGGAGAATTATCGGCTTATCAGCGAAGGGGGTTGTCGATTTCGGGAAGAATCTCTTCCTGCGCGGCAAGGTCTCCGAAGACGTCACCGGCCTCATTGGTATCGGGGCGATGACGGGAGTAACCCGTCGGCTTGGATTCGAGTATCTGCTCCAGCTCGTGGCAGTTGTTTCGATCGGACTCGGGGTTATTAACCTATTTCCGATTCTACCGTTGGATGGTGGCCATATCGCCGCTCTCGGGTATGAAAAGGTGGCTGGCCGCCCACTCAGCGAACGACAAATGGGTAGCTTAGCGTTGGCGGGGCTAGCGTTGGTACTGGCCTTATTTGTGATTGTTACCTACAAGGACATCGTTCGATTTCAAATATTGGAGCGAATTTTCTGATGCGTCGGAGCCAGTTCTATATCCCTACTCGTCGCGAGGTTGCCGCGCAGGATAGTATCAACGCCTACCTCTTAACCAAGGCTGGCTATATTAGCCAGATAGCAGCCGGTGCGTACGCGCTGCTACCCTTGGCTGTGCGATCCCTCCATAAGATCGAACAGATTATCCGAGAAGAAATGGACGCAATCGGTGGCTCTGAGGTTGTCTTTACGGCATTGCAACCCCAAGAAACCTGGGAAAAATCTGGTCGGTGGGACGACCCCAACTTTCGCCAGATCGTCTACCGCGACGAAGAGGCGGGCATGACCTTTGGCGCGACGCACGAAGAGCCGATGGCGATAATTGTGAAGGAAAAGGTTCAGTCGTATCGAGAGTTACCGGTTATTCTCTACCAGTTTCAGACGAAGTTTCGCAAGGAGCTGCGCGCCAAGTCCGGTCTCTTGCGCGGTCGCGAGTTCCGTATGAAAGACCTCTATAGTTTTCACGCGACCGAAAAGGAGCATCAGGCGTTTTACGAAAAGTGTGCGGCGGCGTACGGTCGGGTGTTTACACGACTTGGTCTCAATGCGTATCGAGTGAAAGCGAGCGGAGGCGTCTTTAGTACGGAGTTCTCCGACGAATTTCAGGTTCCGTGCCCGACCGGCGAAGACGAAGTGTGGCTCGACCACACCGAGATGACGGGCTTCAATACGGAGGTTGAAGAGTCGATGACTAACGAGCAGAAGAAGAGCCACGAACGGGTCCGCTCGGTGGAGGTCGGCAATATCTTTCACCTCGGAACCAAATACCCCGACGCCTTTGACTTTAAATACCTAGACGCTGACGGCGCTCGAAAATCGATTTATATGGGCAGTTACGGTATCGGCATTACTCGACTGCTTGGCGTGCTGGCCGAACTCAATAACGATGAGCACGGGCTTCGCCTCCCGGCGGTGATCGCGCCGTTTCAGTGCGTTGTTATCGATCTAACAGGGGAGGGCGTAACTGGGCAGAAGCTCTACGCCGAGCTGACAGCGGCAGGGATTGAGACGCTCTACGATGACCGGGACGAGCCGGCCGGTAGTAAATTTGCTGACGCAGACCTGGTTGGGTTCCCAGTTCGGCTTGTCTACAGTCAAAAAACGGCCCAAGAGGGTAAGGTAGAGCTGAAAATCCGTGGCGCCGCGGCGGTGGACGACGTCGAGTTAATTCCTGTCGAAGAAGTCGCTGACAGAATCTCCAAAATCCTTGCCACCCCTTAACGTCGGTATAGTAAAAATCGTTTACTCGCAAGTCTTGACCTATCTGTTTCTAACCTGTTACTCTTGGTTCAAGACAAGCGCAGGAATTCCTGCATAAGGTAATAGGAGGTCTTTCATGGAAGATCAAGCAACCCCGATGACCGAAGGGCAGAAGCCAGAAGGCGAAATGCCAGCTGGTGAAGGCGAAATGGGTGGCGAAATGCCAGCCGAAGAGGGTACCGAAGAAGAAACGACTGAGGAAACCCCAGCCGCCTAACGCAAGCATTTGTGCGCGAAAAGAGTCCTGCCCACCCGGGCGGGGCTTTTTTCTTTACCTGAAAATCGCTACGCTAATAAAAGGAAAAGGAGGGTGAAATAGCGCGGCAACCGCTCATTATCGGCAACTGGAAAATGTACCCAACGCTAAGCGATAGCTTGGTGCTTGCGGCTACATTAAAAAGTCGGCTAGAAAGCCTAAAAGGGGTTCAGGTAGTGCTGGCGCCGCCGACCGCGTGGCTTCCCTCGATCCTCGATAATTGGAAGCATAAAGTTGACCACCTCCACCTAGCCGCTCAAAACGTCTGGCCGGAGGATCAGGGGGCCTATACTGGAGAGGTATCGGCCTATATGCTCAAGGATCTTGCCCGGTACGCGATCGTTGGGCATTCGGAACGTCGTCGTAACCAACACGAGGATGACGATCTCGTCCGAGAAAAGGTCCAAGCTTGCCTTCGGTGGCGTATTCAGCCGATACTCTGCGTCGGTGAAACAAAGCGGTTGCTCGACAGCGAGGGAAGAATTGATTCGTACCAGTGGCAACGGATTAGCAGTCAGTTGATGGAGGCGCTCCACGGTGTCAAAGCTGATGACCTAACTCGTATCATCTTCGCGTACGAGCCCGTGTGGGCGATTGGGAACGGAAATAACGCTACGCCCGAATATGCAGAGAAGGTTATTATTAAATTACGTGACCGCCTCGCTGAGAAGTACGGCAGAACTCATGCGAACGAGGTTCGCTGGCTGTACGGCGGCAGCGTTGACCCTTCTAATACTCATCAGCTGCTTTCACGTGATACTATCGACGGTCTATTGGTCGGCACCTGTTCCGTGAAGGCAAAGGAGTTCCTGGCCATCTGCGAGATCGCTGCCCGGGGGTAAATGAATCGAGTCAACGTTTTCGGTGGTACATTAGCTGATCTCAACTTCGCTCTGCCGAAGCAGTTTGTTCATCGATACCGTCAATCGGCGAAGATCGAGTTGCCGTTTGGGGAAAAACTCACAACTGAGGGTTACATTCTTACGCCTGGCGGTTCGGGAGCGAACGTGGCGATCGGCTTAGCAAAAATAGGCTGCCGGGTCTGGTTTCACACAGCATTAGCTGATGACGCCTTTGGCGAGTATCTCCGTCGTTCACTCAAGGAAGACGGTCTTGAACTCGACGAAGCAAAAGTTACCTTATCCCAAACACCACTATCAGTTATTCTCCGTGTCGGTGGTGAGCGGACAATCGTTACTGCTCGAAGCGCTGCAACCAGTACAAAAACAGCCGTGCCGCAAACGGGATGGATCCACCTTGGACCGCTCCACGGGGAGGTGGAGGTTGGCATTGACGATATCGTTGCTCATCAGATCAAGACCGGACAGCGAATTAGCTGCAACCCTAGCATGGAGATGATCGAAGGCCGATCCCGATCGTTTATGGCGCTCCTGAAAGTAACGACGATACTCTTTATTAATCGGACTGAAGCCTTAGCGCTCACTCGATTGCCGCATCGCAGTAGTGTTCCTGAGATACTGACTGCGTTACTACGACTTGGTTCACGCACCGTGTGCTTAACAGATGGCGAGCACGGTGCCTATGTTGCTGATGACACGGCAATCATTTTTGCCCCCGCGCTGACCGGAAGATTTGAGCGGATAGACGCAACAGGGGCCGGTGACGCATTTACCTCTGGATTTCTTGGAGCCTATCTTGTTCGGGAAGGGGAAGGGGTTGAAGGTACGACGCTTATGACCCAATCATTGCAGGCAGCAATTGCCAACTCTGGTTCGGCTGTTAGTGCCGTCGGCGCTCAGGCAGGCCTGTTGACCCTCGAAGAGATGGCGGTTGACGCTCGTCGTGTGAGGGTTAAGGAGGTTGAACGCTCATGAAGATCGTTATCGTTGGTAACTCGCCGCTCGCTTTCTTTGTTGCCCGCGGACTGAATAACGACATCGCCCGTTATGCTCATCTCGAGGTTATGTGGCTTACTGACGACCGAGATATGGCTTTCCCGACAACTCAACGACTTATCGGGCCAAATCGCGTTGTGAAGAAGTCGGCAGCGCTCCCGAATATTAAGATAGTAACTGAACCAATTCGCTCAATCTCTCTTCCGGCGCACCGAATCGTTACCGAAAAGCGAGTGATAGATTTTGAACTAATCTTCTTCGACCAAACGCCCTGGTACACCCAAAAGGATCTGTCGGCCATATCTCAAGCGCTCCAGAAGCTCATTGTTCAGATCCGGGCAAAAAAAGATATCCGAGCAGCTGGCGCGGTTCGTTTGAAAGGTGAGTCACCGCTTGTCTGGCAGCTATCACTCACTATCAAACAGGAGCTAACTCGACTCAGAAACCGCTCTGTCAGCGTCGAGGTTGAGCGGCCCCGACAGCGAAGCGTGACTGATTTTCTAAACGAGTGCGGTGTTGGGACAGAGTTCTCGAACAAACCCGGGTTCACCGTTGCCGAACCGCTGCCTGCGTTTCCTACTAAACGGATTAAAGGTATACGAATTGATCGGCGGGAACGTGCGGTAACCGACGGAAATGGCATCGCTGCGACCGATGCGTTGGTGGCGGAGCACGCCCATAGCGACGAGCGAACACTCTTCCGAGCTCTGGAGGCCGAGGGGAGGATTTTAGCTAATCAAATGGAGCGATTAATCACTCGGAGTGAGCTGCTACCGATCGAGCGGGAACCAGTAGCGTTTATCTTACGATTTGAACGGCGACTACTTGCTCGTCTGGAGCGGATTGTTAGTACTCGGCTCCGGGCCCGACTCTTGTATAAGCTCGACCACGATTTCTGGAAGAAATTAGCGGCTCGGCACGGTTGAGCTCTTTGGGCGCGGGCGAAAGAAGATCCAGCAGAATAGAAACGCTGCCCCGAGGACGATCAGGGCGACGCTCAAGGTTGAGAGTGAGCGCTTCAGAACATCGAGCACGGTCGTGACTAGGTCGATCGCGACCGGGAGAACCCCGTTACCGTCAGTTGGCATCGAGTCGATAACAAGTTTGCCGACCCAATCCCAGGCAACTAGGCCAAAGAGCGCTTCGACGAGGCCGGTGAGGAGAAAAACGAACGCGAGGCTCAGGAATGCATGGCGTCGCAGGAGCGCGAGAAACAGGAAGAAAACTACAAAGGTAATAATCCAAATCAGCTGAATGGCTCTGAGGACAAGACTCACCTTACCGCGTATCTCGCGGAGCTGAGCGTTCTCGGTTGCGCCGATTGCGGGCGGCAGTTGGTTCAAGAATGTGTCGACTTGCTCCCCGAATAGCCGAGCGACGTCGTTGCTTCGAACGTTATTACTCGGGAGCTGGCACGACGGCAGCCCCTGTTCCGTTGACCAGGCCTTTACCTGTTCGCTGGTGCACAGCGGCAGAGCGGCGTATCTAGCGAGCATCCGATCAACGGCTCGATCACGAGCAGTGGCTTTAACAGGAGCAAGGTCGTACCGAAAGCTGAGATTGTCTTCTTCGCCGGTCAGCCAAGGGAGATACGCCTGGGCAGCTGCTTCTGTGAAGCTATAGAAGGTTGTGCTGTCGATCGCTGCGGTAACAACGTCGGTCAGGTCCTCTTTACTGAAGCCAGAGCTCTCAAACATCTTGTCATCAAGAGTTTTTGGCAGGGTTGTGGTGAGGCGTCCGTACAGATTGGCGTTTCTGGCTTGTTCGGTCAAAAAATCCGGGTCTTTAACCCGGTGGGCGGCATAGCCGAGACTGCTGAGAAAGAGGAGAACGATCAGCAGTAGGCTGAAAAATGATTTTATCATCTCACTTGATTGTACACCTTTCGCGACGGTCCTCCTCGGCTATACTGGGGGTATGAGGTTTATGGAAGAAGCACCGCTGGCAGGCAAGCGGGTATTACTCCGAGTCGTTGCCGATGTCCCGATTCAGAGAAAGAAGTCTGGCGTTGTCGTAACCGATGATTACCGTCTGCGGCAGCTCCTACCGACGTTACACTACTTAATTGATTACGGAGCCCGGATTGTGCTAGCGTCTCACCTTGGTAGGCCGGGTGGCTTGACCGATCGCGACTTCAGTCTGCGGCCGGTGTGGCTCGAACTGTCGCGCTTGCTTCGCCGGCCGATCCAGTTCGCCCCTACTATCGGCACTGACGCGACTGCTACAATCGCTGGTTCACTGGGGAGCGGGGAGATCCTGGCGCTCGAGAACCTCCGCTTTTATCCGGGGGAGGAAAAAAACAGTCGGACGTTTGCGGCAACCCTGGCTCGTTACGCCGATCTGTATATCAACGACGCTTTCGCTGTGTGCCACCACCCTGCCGCATCGATCGATGCGATAACCGAGCTTCTGCCTTCATACGGGGGGCTCGGGCTTGAGCGCGAGCTGTATACGATCTCAAATCTTATGCGCCACCCTGCCCGACCGTACATCGCCATAGTGGGTGGGGCAAAAATCTCCGACAAGTTACCGGCGATTAAACGATTGGTTCGCCAAGCTGACCGTGTGTTGGTTGGCGGTGGTGTTGCCAATACCTTCTTAGCAGCAAGCGGTCACGAGGTCGGCTCGTCTCTGATCGACGAAGATAGTCTTGATGCGGCAAGGGCGCTACTACGAACCAACGCATCCCGGATTATTTTACCGGTTGACCACCTCAAAAAAGGGACGGCGATCTTGGACATCGGTCCTAAAACCATCGAACTCTTCCGTTCTCACCTGCGGAAAGCAGAGACTGTTTTCTGGTCAGGACCGCTCGGTAAAGCCGAAGAACCGCACTTTCGAATCGGATCAGAACGTGTCGCTGAAGCGATCATCATGTGCGGCGCCACGAGTATTGTTGGTGGCGGAGACACGGTCGCACTACTTGAAAACCTCGATAAAACTCGCAACTTCTCGTTTGTTTCGAGCGGCGGCGGCGCAACGCTCGAACTTCTTGGTGGGGCGTCTCTTCCTGGCTTGAGGGCGCTGGAGCGGTAGCGCGTTGTCAGACCCTATTCAAGAGTGGCGGGTCGCTCGCTTCTCGGTTCTTCCGAATGAAGTTCGCTTTTGATCGCTGCAGAGCTTGAGGCGGTGGTACGTCGATAAATATCTTCGAGTCTTCGAGCCTCTTGTCGATGTTGGGCAATATCACGACTCAGTGTTGCTAGGTCCCGGGCGATTCGTTGCGGTCGGGTGTGGGATCGATAGAGAGCGAAGAGTAGATAGAGGATTGCTGCGAGGGCCAACCCGCTGATGACGATTAGGGAGATGAAAAGCGGACTGGCTCCGGTCAGGCCGAACCCAGCGGCCGTTCCTCCGACCGCAAAGCTCACCTCCGCCTCTCGAAAGTTGTGGGCGGCATCATAGGCTCGAACGATCAACCGATACGATCCTGATTGAAGCGCTGGGGTTTGATACGGACTTGTTGTCTCAACGAATGCTGTTGTCTGATCGTTGCCTGCCGAAATCGAAAGGATTCTGACTTCGTAGTATGCGATGCCACTCCCAGCATCGGTCGTTACAAAGCGAAAGAGACCGCGTTGTCCGGCTTCGATCGATGTGAATTCGGGTTTAAATTTCAAAAGCCGCCGGTGGGCTGGTGTCAACCTGAAAGACGAAGTGGGTCGTTGCCCCCCACACCCCGTTGACGGCAGCTCGGAGGTGAAAATACCAGCGACCGTCGGCCGCAACACTTTTGGTTATCATCGGTGTCGTTGACTCAGCGATTTCATCGGGGATTGTAGTTGGGAATTGGTCGATGATGTAGCTGTAGCTTCCGCCTAGTATCTCCGGCCAACTGGCGATGAAGGTCGGCTCGGCATACCAGATCGCCTGATCTTGGTGACTACTCGAACTGACCGTCAAGCCGGCCGGCGCGGCGGGTTTGATCGTAACAAGCGCTTGGCCGAGCGTTACTGCGAGCGGTGTTCCAGCTCCGTCGTTTGATAAGACTTTTGAGTGCCCGAGCACCTTGATGACGGCGCTCCCGGCCGCTTTTGCTCGAAACGTCACGGTACTGATGACGCCGGCGCTGGTAGTAATCCCTGGATTGGGCAGTCCGCCGACGAAACTAAGCGTTCCCGTCTGATTGGAGTACGTCGGTCCGTTGACCCAAAACGAGAGGACGGAACTGCCGCTAGTTGGCGTTACGACTTGTATCTTGTCGGCGGGAAAGGTGAGGTACAACTCCAGCGCGTTGACCGCGACCCCGCCTGTGTTGAGTAAGATCGAGACGTCAAACGTTGAATCAACAATCTGTTCGCTCCGATTAGGCGAGAAAAGTATCGAACCGGTTGCTGCTTGGCTCGGTGCTGGAGCGACGAGTCCGACAAGAAGAACCCAGACGATTGCGCAGAACTGTTTCAGTCGCCGTCTGCTCATTTTTTATTGTTTTTTCGAAGGATGTTGTCGAGTTCGTTCTCGACGTCAACCTTTGTTTGCTCAATCGACCGTCGGAGTCGCGCATTGTTTTTGCCCACCCCCTTCTCTAGCTCTGTTAGATCGTGATCAACTTCTTCCTCGGCCCGCTTGATTCGCCGACGGATGAAAGCCATTACAAGACGGAAACGATACCAGAGAAAAATCAGCAGAATAGTTAGGATCCCCAGACCGATTATCCCTAGTAAGAAAGTTGGAATAGTCACTCCGAAGATCCGCACAACCGTCCAGAGAACCGTGACCGAAACCTCGTTTGAACGATTGCTGAGCGCTCCGTCTGGCCGCTGTTGGTGTGCGTAGACGATGTGCTGTCCGGGGGTAACTGCCCCACGGTAGGTGTACGACCATTCAACCTGGCTGTTGTCGTCAACGGTCGAGAGGTCAGTCGATCGTTTGGCGTCGTCTGAAAGATTCTCTTTCACGAAAAAATCACCGACCGGCTGGCCGTCAATATAAAGGATGATCTTGGAGTCGTAGCGGCCTTTACCTTTAAAGAACAACGGCTCTAAGACACTAATGAAGTTGGGCCAGCTGGTTAATACAGGGCCAGCAAATCCCTCAACAGTAAACGTGCCGGTTGAATCAGTGGTATTGCCGGCTCGATCGTAGGCTCGAACGATAAATGTATGGGTGCCAGGGAGTTGGATCGGTAGCTGAAATTGTGAATCGGGTGTGGCGCCGATACTTTTGCCATCAATCAGTATCTCGTACTGTTGGATACCTGACGGCTGGTCAGTGGTTGAAAACTTAAGAGTCGGACGCGGATCGCCGGTACCTTGTTGTTCGACAGTAGTGCTAAAGGCTGCTGGGGCGGTCGTATCGATACGAACGGTAAACGATGACGTTGCCGTTTTCCCGTCATTAAAGGTTGTTGTCAGTGTTAGTGTCCAGACGCCCTCTGCTAGTCCAGAAAAAGTGGCGCTTGTCGCTACTCCGCTTCCCGATTGCGTTGGCTGGTCAGCGGAATGGGTGAGCGAATAAGAAAAAGTAGTGGCACCGCTTGGCTTGGTCCAGCTAACGGCTACGTCTTGCGTCTTATACCACGCATTCTGGTCGGGGTGAGTTGTGGAGCTGATTGTGGCTCCAGCAACGACGCGAGTGACTGTTACGGTCGCGGTACCAGCGCCACTGAAGATATTGGTACTGCTGGCGTTGTTGGCGAGAATCCGACCGCCAGTCAGGGTGATCAGCCCAGTACCTTCAGCGCTGCCCCGGACGGTAAAACTGAGGACTCGTCCACCTGTTCCCTGGTATCCTGGCGAAGATCGTCCGCCGGCAAAACGAATCGTTGATCCGCTGACGGTTGGCTCTTCTGGCCAGAGCGAAAAAATTGAGCCGCTTTTATTGACTGAAACGGGCACGGCGTAGGCGCTGGGGATAACGATTGTCCCGTCTCCAGCGTTGATCGCCTCGTCAGGACTGGCAACAAAGAGCGATACCGTAGCCGTTTGGCCGGTGTTGAGCCTGAGACTGCTCGGTGAGAAATAATACGTCGCTCCTGCGGCTTGCGCGCGTGGGATCTGGACATACAGAGTACTCACTACAATCGACAGGCAACCGAAGACAAGCAGAACCCCTCTCCACCTCATAAAACTATTGTAGAGTAAAAGCCCCAAAGAGGGCACTTATCGAACTGTTATTGATATCGGCGGCGACGTTGCTTCGATCTTACTGCCGAGCCCGTCGTTGGCGAGGATGCGACTCCTGTCAGTATCGAGAACGATTGAGGCGCTGCCAGCCTTTTTTGCTGTAAACCGGACGGTCGCAACCAGCCCGTTTCTTCCTCGAAAACCCGGACGGGGGAGGCCACCAGCGAAGCTGAGCGTTCCCACTTCGTTATTAAGGGCAGGTTGGTCTTTGATCCACAGGCTGAAAATGGAGCCGTCTTGATCGATCGCCTCAACTTCTAAGAGATCGGCGGGGAAAGAGTAATAGAACTCGGCGGCGTTCATCGCTTGAGTAGTACTGATTTGAAGCGGGGCAGTGAAGCTCTGGCCGACCCGGACTTCTCGGGGAACGTCGAAAGTGATGACGGCCGGCGTTCTACTGTTCTTGGTTGTGATGTACAGAGCCAGCGCACCAGCAGCGAAAACCGACACGAGCAGGGCAGCGATCAATAGCTTGCGGAGACGATCACCACGGCCGGCGGCGTGGGGCGTTGGTAGCATCTGATCACGACCGGACTGTCTCATCCACCCGTCCAGTACAACATACTCGCTTCACTTGTTCTTCCACTGTCCATACTAGCCGCCCGTCCAGTAGAACATCATCACCGAAAAGTCGACTAGATCGACTTGGCCGCCGCTGTCGTTGATATCAGCCGCGACGTTCGGTGGGTTACTCAAACCGTAGTTGAACATGAGCATCGAGAAATCAGTCAGACTGACGAGATTATCGATGTTGAGATCGGCAGAGAGGAGAATCTCGCTCAGTGCCGGATTGGTTAAGATACTCTGGCCGCCGCCGCCGTCGTCGACCAGCGCCGAGACGGAGTGAGCACCGAGACGGAGTATCTGAGGGACGGTGATTTGCCATTCACCGTTGGCGTTGGTGGTGATCTGGTCGTTGCGATTAGTCGGACCGGAGATAAACGTCGTTACGGTGCTGTTGTGTCGAGCCAATCCTCCCTGGATCAGGGCCTTCGGTCGCTTCTCCTGAATCGGCACCGAAAGAATCGGTGGCAGTAGAATGCCACTGACTGTAATGGTCATCCCCGAGATTACGTTGATGTTGAAGCTTAAGGTCAGCGTTTTACGGCCGTCGAGCGCTTGGGCGAAGATACCAAACGTGTGACTTGTCGGCGACAGACCGCTTATCGTTTTATCGAAAAAGCTGGTTGCATTTGCTGTCGTCGTGCCAACGACCGCGCCGCCATCGAGAATCGTCACAAGTGCGTTGGGAAAGGCATCACCAGTAAAGCGGACGTCGCCGTTGGGGAACGGGATGGTTAACGAGACGGTGACTGCGTCGGTAATCGCAAGGTTGATTGTCCGCGAGTCGTCGCCGTAGCTGCCGGCGATGGTCACCGAGAAGACGCCGGAGCTGCTCGGATTGGTTATCTTTGTTGCCCCGGTACCGAGCCGAATCGTAATCAGAGCACCGTTGGCGCTGGCGCTGAAGCCGCTACAGGCCGTAAATGTTATGACCTGTCCCGAGACGCCGACCGACACGTTATTCGGCCCTGCCGAGCAACTAGCAAGAACTGTTCGGGCTGTCCCGTCGTTGAACGAGACGTCGCTGTTCGTCAGAGCGGGAACGGTAAAAGCGGCGGCGAGCGTGATTGTCACTGTCTCGCTGCTGGCAAAGGCGGTGCCGCTCGTCATATCGAGGCGGATAGTGTGTTCGGAGGCGGTATTTTTTCGACTATCTGACAGAGTGTCGCTGACCGCGTCGGGCTTGGCCGCCTGCGTCGGTCCGGCAGAAAGCAGAATCCCGCCCAACCCAAGAAGCCCAATCAACAGCGATAACCAACGCCGTCTCATCAGCGGCTAGCCTTTGACTAAGACTTGAATGACTTTACCGAGGCGTTTGCGCAAAAGTATAACTAATACCAACAGAATGCCGATGGCGATCGCCGCGCCATGAGGAAACGCCCAGAAGGTCGTGGTGGCGCTCAGAACCTGATTTTTCTGACCGTAGAGGCCGACCAGTTCGGCTTTATAGTACCCGCCCCATAGCTTGCCAGCATCCCAGAGCACGGCGTTGTCCCGCTCAACGCCGGGGAAGACATTTCTCGGGAAGACTGGAAGCTGAGCAACTACCCTGCCGAAGATGTTCGTGACGCGAACAAATCCCTTCGGCTGAAAATGGACGTTACCGTTGTTTTTGAAGCTCAGAACAAAAGTAATCGGCCCATTGGAAAAGTAGCGCGCCGCTTTTTCCTTGGCTAACTGCTGAGCGTCGGGGATGAGGAATGTCGTCGTGTTGTCGCTCGATTTTTGCTCCTGCCAGGTGCCGTTGTAGGGTTTTGTGACAAAGTTCGTCACGGTCCCAAGTTCTCGGGCTTCGCCAGCGACTCGGACCAAGAGCAGGCTCCCAACACGTTGTACGATCGATGAGCCGGTTGTCTCGCTTGAGGCTGCGACCGTTCCGATCAAGATACTGCCGTAATGGCCGCCTGGTTCGGCGTTGACCGGTACTTTGATCGTGAAGCTAATCGTGCGTGACTCGCGCGCTTTAAGCGTAAAGCGACTCGGCGTCACCGTGACCCAACTGGAGAGGGCGAACTCAGTTTCTTTCTCAGTTAATTGAACTCGCCCGTTTTCATCAGCGCCCAAAATATTCTCGACCCGTGACTCGAGGGTCAGCTCGGTGTCTGACGCGTTAGTAATTTTAATGACGTTGGTTTCAGTTGCGCCGGGGTTGACTCCAAAATCAAACGAGGCCGGCGAGATAGTTATCTTGGTGGTGTCCTGAGCCCGGGCAATTGGTAGCGATCCAAATGGCGACACCCATAGAACACCGATCGCAACGAGAGCGAAGATTGCTCTTCCGTTCATCCTCAACATCCACCCCAGTATAGGGTAGAAAGCCCCTCTTAGAAAGTGGCTGTTGCCACGTAAATCATCACGTTCGTGTAGGTACCAGCAGCCTGGTTTCCGGGAACGGAGAGATGATAGGCGATATTTGTCTGGTCAGAGGCCACCGGCCCGCTTGAGAACATAAAATCGGTTGACGGCACTGCTGGCAGCGTGAAGAAGGTGTAGTAGCCGGGCGTCGCGTCATCGCACTGATCTCCGGAAGCGATACCAGCATCGGCAGCAGCGTTGCCGCTTTGATCATCGGCGCAGTAACCAAAACCGTTGTTGGTGGCGGTTTCCCATCCCCCAAGCGTCGTATCGCTGCACGATCCGTCACAGGTCCCTTCAGCGATCGTGTTTGCCCCGGAGGTGAGGAGCTGGGTCTGTGTGACGGTCACATTGTAACCACCGGCGGCGTTGGTGCCGACATCGACTCGCTGGCAGCCGGAGTAGAACGTATTTCCAGAAACATTGCCGGGGGTGGCGCCGTTATTGCCGAGCGGAATTGATGTCGAGGTCGTGTCCGCGATCGTTGGGGTTCCGCCGTTGTTGGTGCACTGAGCGGCCGTGCGGCCGTTGACCGACACAGTTAGGCTTTCGTCGATTGTAGCGCTGACACTTACGCCAGCGATTACCGCAACAAGGGCATCTTTAGCGTCTTCATCGGTGGAATCCAGATTGAATGTATATGTCCCAGCCGTAGAGTTGACCGCTTGAGTGTTGCCCGTCCCACCAGCAGTTGCGTGGGTACCGATCTCGATAACAATTACCGTACCGGCGGCTTCACCAACGAATCCCGCGCAAGCAGTGAACGTGAAAACGTCTGAGGCAACTGTGGTAATTTCAATCGTATCGCCGGCACACGAATCACCGGAGTCAACGATTGTTTCTTCAACACCGTTAATCGTTATGTCGTAATCAAGCGCATCGGTAGAAGCGAAGCCCGAGGTGTCCATGGCTGTCGGGAAGGTGACAACGATAGTGTCGCCCGCACTAAAATCACCACCCGCTGCCTGATCGTAGGTAATCGTAACGTTGGTCGCCGTCGACGGGCGAGAATCGGATAGTAACACGGTCAGATCTTCCATTGGAGCGGCAAAAACCGGTTGAGCGATAAAGTTCACTAAAATAACACCGGAAATTGCCAGAAAATTGAGCAATGCTCGAGCAGCCTTCATCTATATAATCCCCTCCAAGTTAGTCATTACTCTTACTATCCACGGTTTTTGTAAGCGCTGTCAAGGCTTCTTGGGCGAGCTCCCACCCAATACTCACTTCGCTGTTTCTACCTAGCCGATCACTTCTGCGAAGTGTTCTACCGGATCATCGGGCGGCGAGTACGGTGAGTGGTAGCTGGCAGATCGCGTCCGCGCAAGACCGCCCAGGCGTGGCGGAGGCGTTTGCGGCCAGCGAAACCAATCGCGAGGATAGAGAGCAGGATCAGGGTAATAATGAACGGCCACGGGATGGCGACAAATTTGACGGTGCCGACCAGCGTTTTATCGCCCTGCTTGAAGTTGATCGAGGCCGAGTAGATACCGGGTAAGAATGATTGCTCAAAGGCAGCAATAAACCGTCGGCTTTTTTCAGGCAAGAGAATCACGGTGCCGATCTTTGAGCTGGAAACGCGCTTGGTAACTATGTTTTGGATGGTCGCTTCGGCATCGGTCTGGACAAAGAATGAGCTGTCGTTCTTGACGTTGGCGACCAGGGAGATCGGTGTACTGACGACGATCGGGGGGACGCGCAACTGCTCGATCGTTACCTTGTCAACGCTAATCTCGCCGGCGCCGGCAACGGTAAAGAAGGCGAGGACTGAGACGGCGGGAAGGACGCGGGTCGACGCATCGAGGTCGAAGTAAAACGAGGGCAGCTGTGCCTGAAAGATGATCGCCGCTGTGTAACCGCCCGGCGCGGCGTCTTGCGGTACGTTTAACGTATAGCTGACTGTCTTGGTTTCGCCGGCAGCGACGATGATGTCGGCTTCTTTGAGGGTAAT
>JALHMV010000015.1 GCA_022843855.1 Patescibacteria group bacterium | reverse complement strand
GATGTTTTCTTCAATCTGCATATTCTTACCCTAAGCGTGCATCACAAAGAACACAAACAGTATTCGATAGGACAGTGCGAGCGCCTGGACACCGAGTACAAAGCGGAAACGAAGTTTTGAGATACCACCGGCGTAGGCCATTAGCTCGGTATTAATAATCGGGATCATGGTGATAATGAAAAAGTGGTGCCAAGCCAAGTTGTTAGAGATATCTTCGATAAAGTTGTAGTTTTTCTTAGAAAGCCAGCGCTGCAGGAGCGGTCGACCAAAGTTGCGAGCTAAGTAGAAGCTAACGCTCGACCCCGCCAAGCCGCCGGCTAACCGAACCGTTATAACGCTGGCCGGATCCATAACATTTAAAAGCAGAACATCAACAGGAAGTGTTGGGATCGGTACAAAGACCGATGCGACAGTTGAATAGACAAAGTAAAAGAGCAACGCTGTTCGTTCGTGCTTTAAAAACTCCTGAACAAGTAGGTTGTCGGCTGGATTGAAGTACTTGTTGATAACTGCCGAAACAGCGGCGATGAATAGTCCAAATAAAACAATGAAGCCAACAATCTGAACTACGTGTTTTGGGGGGAGCTTATACGAGTGCTTCCGGACGGCGTGATGGAGCATAATTGAATCGAGTATGCCTGATCAAGGCGACGAATTGAAGCTTAGTGTGCCCGGAGGACTTCCTGCAAAACAAGCTGTAGCGATATCTCGTTGGTGTGGCTGTAAAACCGGTTGGTGACCGTTCTGACGGACGGCGAAAACGATGTCCCTTCTTTTGAGATGCAAACAATCGGAACCCCGGCCCGGTCGGCCCAGCCAAGCTCGATACCCAACCCGAGTGATTTGTCACTGATTTCTGCAATCATCAGATCGCAACTCGCTAACAGTTCATAGGTATTACCGGGATTGTCGCTATGCTCGTGCGGCAAAATGAACTCGTGCTCGTCGTTCAGCTCCGACTCGCGAATCGGACTGTAGAGCTGGTTCTTATAGTCGATCGCACTAGAATGACCGACATAGATTTTCATTGTGCGAGTACCTGGATTTGAACCAGGGACCTCGTCATTATCAGTGACGCGCTCTAACCAACTGAGCTATACTCGCAAATATTTAATCGAGAGCAGTGACCGCCACGCCGGACCATACTCGCATGTTTCAAAACTACTCTGTTAATTCTACGCAAACTAACCAAGAAAATCCACACTAACTTGTATGCAAAACCCCGCACAAGGCGGGGGTTTGCATACAACTGTTCAACCAATCAATTCAACACTTGGCGGTTGTAAGAATTTTATTGTCAGCACACTAACTGACATTCTCGTCTGAAGTAACACTTCAGCCTCGACATCTAAAGTTTATTTCCTCTAGAAAGGAGGTGATCCATCCGCAGATTCCCCTACGGATACCTTGTTACGACTTAGCGCTCCTTACTGATCCCACCTTAGTACCTCATTAATTTAAGATGCTTCGGGTGTTACCAGCTCGGCTCACTTGACGGGCGGTGTGTGCAAGGCTCGAGAACGTATTCACCGCGACTTAGCTGATTCGCGATTACTAGTGATTCCGGCTTCACGGAGTCGAGTTGCAGACTCCGATCCGAACTGACCGGCCTTTTGATGGGATTAGCTCCGCCTCGCGGCTTGGCGACCCATTGTCGGCCGGATTGTAGCACGTGTGTAGCCCAGGGCATAAAGACCACGCGGATCTGACGTCATCCCCACCTTCCTCCCTGTTGCCAGGGCGGTCTCCGATGAAATCCAACATCGGACGAGGGTTGCGTTCGTTCAAGGACTTAACCTCACATCTCACGACACGAACTGACGACGACCGTGCAGTACCTGTCTCGGGGTTCCCGAAGGCACATCTCTCTTTCAAGAGACTTCCCCGGATGTCAAGCCCTGGATAAGGTTCCTCGGTTATTGTCGAATTAAACCACATGCTCCACCACTTGTGCGAGCCCCCGCCAATTCCTTTGAGTTTTAGTCTTGCGACCGTACTCCCCAGGCGGCCAACTTGACGCGTTAGCTTCGCAACCGAGAGGGTCGACTCTCCCGATTGCTAGTTGGCATCGTTTACGGCGTGGACTACGGGGGTATCTAATCCCCTTTGCTCCCCACGCTTTCGTGCCTCAGTGTCAGTATCTGCCTAGCAAGCTGCCTTCGCCATTGGTATTCCTTTTGGTATCAACGGATTTCACCCCTACTCCAAAAATTCTGCTTGCCCCTGCAGTACTCAATTCCTTCAGTATCGCTCGCGGCCTCACCGTTAAGCGGTGAGATTTAACGACCGACTTGAAGGAACACCTACGCACTCTTTACGCCCAGTAATTCCGGATAATGCTTGGGCCCTACGTATTACCGCTGCTGCTGGCACGTAGTTAGCAGGCCCTTATTCTTCAGGTACCGTCATAATCGTCCCTGATAAAAGGAGTTTACAACCCGAAGGCCTTCTTCCTCCACGCGGCGTCGCGCGGTCAGGCTTTCGCCCATTGCCGACAATTCCCTACTGCTGCCTCCCGTAGGAGTGTGGACCGTGTCTCAGTTCCACTGTGGCTGATCATCCTCTCAGACCAGCTACCCGTCATCGCCTTGGTGAGCCATTACCTCACCAACTAGCTGATAGGACGCAGGTGCCTTCCGAAGCGTAAACTTTACCCTTGCGGGACTATCGAGTGTTACTCTCTCTTTCGAGAGGTTATCCCCGACTTCGGAGCAGCTCCCTACGCGTTCCTCACCCGTTCGCCACGGGTCTAAACCCGTTCGACTTGCATGTATTAGGCACGCCGCCAGCATTCATCCTGAGCCAGGATCAAACTCTCATAATAGCTTCGCTATTATTCGAGTTTGTCTTCGACAGCAAAGCTGTCTCAGATCAAACTCTTTCCGGATTTACGTCCGTACTCAAGTTTGCCTCTCGCACCAGAAGTGCTCAAGGTCAAACTCCTTCATAGCGACATCATTACGTGACTTTGGTATCGCGGTCTAACTGCTCAACATCTAGTCCGAAGACGAGATACGGATTCGTGAGAATCCTATTGAAACAAACCACGAAGCTCAAACTCTTTACTGTATGTATTGATGTAATGCGGGCACCATCTCGTTTCACCAAGATGGGTACATATATTGAGTCATATGTAAGAACTTAAGTGTGTGTATTCTTACAACCGCCAAATGTTCCTCTTGATTTGCACAAGAGAAGTACTGCTGACGGTTGAGTCAGTTGTTAAGTGACATATTTGTAACTCTCGGATTTGGGCCTTCGAGTGACAGAACTTAGAGCCATTTTATGATTAATGCTCGAAAAAGTCAACTGACGATCCACCTAAGCTCAGTGACCGATGCCCCATGCCTTAGGCGATGACTCTGTCAATCAACCCGTACTCAACAGCCTCGGAGCCGCTCATCCAAAAGTTGCGATCCGAATCTTTCTCAATCTTCTCGAGCTTTTGGCCGGTGTTTTTCGCCAGCTCTTCGTTGAGACGCTTCTTGATAAACAGAATCTCTTTGGCCTGGATCTCGATGTCCGAGGCCTGTCCTTCGGCGCCGCCCATGACTTGGTGAATCATCATTCGAGCGTTGGGCAGAGCAAACCGTTTACCCTTCGCACCACCCGAGAGCAAGAACGCCCCCATCGAGGCAGCCATCCCGATACAAATCGTTGAGACGTCCGGCTTAATGTGGTTCATCGTGTCGTAAATCGCCAACCCCGCCGAGACTGACCCGCCCGGGCTATTGATGTACATCTGGATATCTTTGGTGGGGTTTTCTGATTCTAAGAAGAGTAATTGCGCCATAATCAGGTTGGCCATATGATCCTCGACGACGCCGCCGACAAAGATAATCCGATCCTTGAGAAGACGCGAGTAGATATCATAAGCACGTTCGCCAAACTGCGTCTTTTCGATGACCATCGGGACTAGAATCTGGTTTCGAAGCTCCTTTTCCATAGGCGCAATGTAAAGCTACCTTTACAATTAGTCAAGCATCGACTGCTACGGGGTTGCGCTCGCCAATCAAAAGTTTATGATGGCGCCGGAGTTTGCATATGGGAAAAACCAGAGAGAACCGAATCGAAGCAGCAGTGTCATCGGCCGCTGATCTCTATCACCTCGCGGCCGAAATCGATCGACTTCGCAAGCAGGTGAGACCAGTTTGCCGGGTGCGCAGACCGGTGCCGTGGCAGCTAATCCATACTCACACCCTTGTGAGAGCATTCAGAAGTGGTCAGGGTATGTTCACGGACGGATCACTCGTTGAGTGGCTTACGATCGCTTCTTGTCGACCGAGCTTTTGGGCAGTCGAAGACTTCGGAATCGAGATCCAGGCGCACTACAATAGTGAAATCCCGGGGATGTTTGAGGATGGCCTGCGCCCGCCGCTAACGAGGCAGAAAGTCTGGGAGATCTTCATCAAGGGTAAGAAGACCGGCGACATCGCTGACTACGAAGGCCGACAATTTCAGGTCCTCATCAGCGGCAACACCGAGTCTCCGGATAACTACTGGTCAGTCACGATCGTCCCAGCTGGTTCGATCGACTTCACTGGCTATTGCGCCGACATCAAATCCTTGTTAGCGATGTCGTCCGTTCGATAGGCCGCTGCCCCGCCCTGACCTGACCGGTCGGGGCTTCTTTTATTTTGACTGATCGACTAGCTCGTCAAGCATCGTCTGGTAGTCTTCGTCACTCGTTAATTCGCGTCCCAGCTCTTTGGCAACTTCGGCCAGCCCGAGACCGATGCGAACGGAGCTTTCGGCGGCCTTTGTCCAGTCCTCGACCATCTTCTCAATGGTTGTACCTCGTTTTTCGAGCCAGTCCTTCGGGTTGAGCTGGCGTTCCTGCAAGAACGCTTGCCATGCCTCTTGCGAACGAGCAACTTCACTCTTCACCAAGCTTTCTGGGACCTCAGTTTTCACTATTTTGTCAAATTCAGCGAGCCACTTCGCTTTGCGCTGAACCTTGGCTTCGTCTTCTTTGTGACGAATAAGATCCTCTTTAACGGCCGCGTAGAGTTCGTCGAACGTCTTGTGACCGAAGGTTTCGGCAAACGATGCGTCTTTTTCCGGAAGAACAAGTTGGAAAACTTCGTCGATCGTTAAGGCAAAATCGATATTCTGACCAGCCAACTCTTTGTCAAAATGATCAGCCGGAAACGGTATCGAGAACGCTTTTTTCTCGCCGCGTTTGGCGCCGATAACATGATCTTCAAAACCCGGAACAACCGCACCGGCACCTAGGATTAGGCCAAACTTTTGAGCTGTTAGTTTATCTTTGCGAACACCGCCGATCGATCCCGCAAAACTGACTTCGACTTTATCTCCCTTTTCGGCCGCCCCCACTTTCACAAGAGTTTTGGCGTGAGCCCGTCGGAGCGACTCGATAACATCGTTGACTTCTGTATCGCCCACCGATTCGACCGAAACCGATCCTGACTTGATTTTCTTCCAATCGCCGAGCGTAACAGCTGGCCGCACGTCAAAGGCAAATGTTAGTGTTCCCGCACTTCCTTCACTAAACGCTTCGACCTCAACTGCAGGATCTTCGATCGGCAGCACCGGCGAGTCTTGAGCAATTTTTTGCCACGCGACCCGTGTTGCCAACGAGTACGCCTCTTCCCGAAGCTCATCAACATCGAGCCGCGCTCGGACAACATCGGCCGGAGCCTTCCCCGGGCGAAAACCGGGCAGTTTTGTTTTGGCCGCAAGCGTCGCTACTGCTTCAGTAAAGAATTCAGCCACCTCGGTTTCTGGGATTGTGACTGTGTAGCGAACGCGACTTTTGGGTAGGGTTGTGTGAGTAATGTCCATCCGAGGTATTCTAGCTGATTTGACTCGAGCGAGAAAGCAGTCAGTCTCAGCTATCAGCGGCCCTCGAGCGCAAGCGCGCGAACCACTTACCGTTGACGAACGGACTACCAATCGGCAAATCTAGAAGTGAGATGAGACCGTCGACGACGTTGCTGGCCTTGGGCACCGTATTAGCCGTTAGTCTCTTTTTCAACTTCTCTCGAGCCAACAACGGGCAGGAGAAGTATCCGCTCCTCGCCAAACGACTGTTTATTCAAGACCCGAACGACCTGATCATCAATTTCTCGCCGCTGCGCGATCAGCTTCGTACCTATAGCAGCGAGCAACCGGATAGAATCGGTATCTACTTTGAGTATCTGCCGACCGGCACCAGCATCAACGTCAACGGCGACCAAGACTATTTTCGAGCCAGCCTCGTCAAATTACCGGGGGTAATGCGGGCGATGAAGCTGATCGAAGAAGGTCTACTGTCCGGCACCGAGACGATCACTATCACGGCCAACGATATCAACCCGCTCTTTAACAGCGGGGAGCAGCTCGCTGTCGGTGGAGAATACTCGCTCGGCGCCCTGATCGAACGCTCGGTGACCCGATCCGACAACACCGCCTATCAAGCGATTTTTAGTCGGACCAACCAAGCGATCGGCGGTACCGATGACGACGAGCGGACGATCCGCGACGTCTACGATTATCTCGACATCCCTCGGAGCGAGACCGGCGAAACGCAATTTATCTCACCAAAAAATTACAGTTCGATACTCAAGTCGCTTTACTTCTCCTCTTACCTCTCCTACGACAATTCATCGGAAATCCTTCGATTGCTCACCAAAAGCACCTTTGACGACTGGCTCCCCGAACCGTTACCGAACAATCTGCCTGTTGCTCATAAATTTGGGATCTACAGCTTAGAGCAGCCGGTCGCGGCTCACGTTCATTCTGACTGTGGTATCATCTATCTCCCCAAACGGCCGTACATCCTATGCGTGATGGTTAACTCCGCCGACACGGCAACATCCGCCGGGCATATCCGAAAAATCTCTGAGATGACTTATAATTACCTCACTCGATGACCAGCCCACGGATAACTTTTTGGCTCTCGCTCGCCTTGGCTGCCAGCCTCGCCTTAAACGGCTATCAGTATCTGACCGGTCCCGACAAGTCGGCCAGACAGTACCCGCTGCTCGCCAAGCGGCTCTTCGTGTCCAACCCGAACGATCTGATCATCAATTTCACCCCGTTGCGCTCAGAATTACGCGAGTACATCGCCGCCCAAGACGAGCGAATCGGCGTCTACTTTGAGTATCTGCCAACCGGCACCAGCATCAACATTCGCGGCAACGAAGAGTTTTACCGCGCCAGCTTAGTTAAGCTCCCAGGCGTAATGCGGGCGATGAAGCTGATCGAAGAAGGCAAGTTGGCCGAGCGTTCTCAGGTTGAGATCAAAGCAGAGCACATCAATAGCTTCTTTCCAAACGAAACCAAACTGACTGTTGGTGAGAAGCGGACAGTCGGGCAGCTCATTGAGTTATCGCTCCGTGAGTCAAACAATAGCGCCTACGAAGCGCTATACGAGAAAATCAACGGAGACATTCTGCAAAAAGAGAAAAATGATGAGCAGGTTATCGATGACGTCTATGACTTCCTTGATGTTAACAGAAGCGAAACCGACCAGTCGCTCTTTATCTCACCCAAGAGCTACGCCTCAATCCTCAAGAGCCTCTATTTCTCTGCGTATTTGTCGTACAGCAGCTCGTCTCGTATCCTCGAGCATCTGAGTAATACGACATTCAACGACTGGGTGCCGCAGCCGATCCCCGATACCGTCACAGTTGCTCACAAATTCGGGATCTTTGATCTCCCGGAACCAGCCAGCTACAAAGTCAATTCCGACTGCGGGATTGTCTACCTGCCGAAGCGACCGTATCTACTTTGCGTAATGGTTCAGCACGACAACAACCATCAAGTTGGCACCCACGTGCAAGCAATCTCCCAAAAAATCTACGAATATATGACCAAGTAACAGATTGACCCCACCAGCAAAACCGGTCATGGTAAGAGTACATGGAGGGGCTGTTTTTCACCGCTTATATTCCGGGTTGGGGAGAGGGGTCTTGCTAGCCGATGCGATCTAGCATGTCCAAAAAGTTTGACGGTATTTATCGGTCGTCGGTTCGGCTGATCGCGGCGACCTGGAAAAACCATCCGTTCCGGATCCCGATCCTTATGGTTGTCTTTCTCTTGTCGTTGACCGTCTCGGCCGGCATCCTGGTACCCCCCCAAAGCCCGGTCAATAAGAACGTTGATAGGGCAAAGGCTAATACGTATCAGTTCGTTCCAACATCCGGCAGCCTTATTACCGGTACCGAACAAAATGCCAACTCACTCTTAGCCGCGGCAGCGGAAGGTGTTAACACTGGTTCTTGGAAGGGCACGCTGGCCGATGACAACTTTCATTGGCAGGTAACGGCGGCCGATTCTGGTACACCAAACCTTAATATGCAGCTCGATCTTGGAACCGCGAAGCTTGCAGACGCTAATAAACTCATAATCCAAACCGAAGTTGATCTTGATTCGGCTAGTCGATTACTCAAGATTCAAATCTGTGACTGGGTATCCTCCACCTCAGTGGATGCCGCCGCAGACAGCCAATGCACCACTGGCGGCTGGCGATCGCTAAACACTCGGAATGCATCAAATGCCGACGTCGATATCGCCCTAACAACTGGAGCAGCATTCCAATGGCATATTTTTGACGGCTACTTTTCAAGTGGGACAGGTGGGGGAACAACGGTCTCGACCCCCCTTACAAATTTCACCTCAAGCGACACACAGCCGGTGAGAATTAGATATTGGTCCGACTCAGATGTAGTCGGTAGCGGTGATGTGGCAGTCGATTTTCTCCGTGCCCAAGCCTTTGTGGACAGCGTTTATCACCCAAGTGGTGTAGTAAATCAGAATGGTTCCGGCGGCGCATTAACCGGGACATACACTAACGCACACGTTGTCGGTAACTCGGCCACCGCTCAACAGTCAGTTACTGCCGGTAATGCAATTAGATTAGAGGGCGCAGGCACCGCGGGATCTGTCGCAGACTATTATCTACAATTTAAAAATGTCAAAACATACACAGGCGCCAATACTTTTTACTTCAAAGCTGATTATTCGTGTTCCGCAGCTACTGCCGGTTTAGACCATAAATTTTCGCTCTACAACTTCGCCACAACTACCTGGACAGACTTCAACTCAGCCGTCATCGCTTGCTCTACTACAGACGCAACCAACGGCTGGTCCATCGACAGTATCACGCCTGCAGATTACATCGACGAAGCATCGAGTGACGAAGTAAGAGTTAGATTCTTAGGGGACTTAAATAGTACTACGACACTTCGCATTGACTTTGCTTATTTAATGCTGGGTTCAGTCAATGCCGATACTTCGCTCTGTGAAGTAACTTGGGGAACTGGGACAGCAACAAACTGCTCCAACACCAGAACGTTAAATACTCCGGCTGGCACCTCCTATTTTAATAATCCAGTTGAGAATCGATCCGCCACTGCAGATAACGATTATTACCCAACTGACTGCGTTGCTAACACCGCCACGGCTGAAAACTGCGCAGCCTCTAATATCAGCTTCCATGTTACGCTGCCTGCGGATGCACAAGTTGTCGTTAACCACTTTGCTAGTAGACATCGAGGGCAACTTAACAGCACTAACCCAGACCTTCTAGTGCAAGCGGGTTTGCGTGATTACTCAGGCACGCCAACTTCCACTAGTGCCACCGGCGGCTGGACTGCTGTTGGCGCGGCTTCAACAGCTGGTACCTTCGCTTACACTGACAGTATTATCGCCCTGGCAATCGGCACCTACGGCAACCAAACAAACCCGGACGATCATATCGACACTACAAATAACCGCATGAATATGCGTCTTAGAACCAGCACGAATGGCAATGATTCGGTCACAACACAGGTAGTCGAATGGGACTTTGCTTTTGTAAGTATCGGCTGGGTTGTAGACTCGTCTCACCCGACACGCAACTACCAGTTCGCACCAACTAGCCATACGCTTGCGACTGGAACTCAGCCAGCACGAAATGCTGAAGTTGCCGCTAGCGCTGAAGGCGTCAACACCGGTGGTTTTAAAGGCACGCTCGGTGACGACAACATGCATTGGATGGTCACTGGTACTAACACCGGTGGCTCGGTAACAAACTACGACGCTCAATTGAATTTTGAGACTGCAAAACAGAACGGTGCCAATAAGATAATTGTTCAAGCTGCTGTTGACTTAGATGCTGCGCTCGCCATGGTGGTTCAAATATGTGACTGGGTTTCTAGTACCAGCGTTGATAACGCAGCTGACAGTAACTGCACGACCGGGGGTTGGCGAACGCTAAATTCGCAGAACGCCTCTAACGCAGACGTGGCTCTTACAACAACCACTAACGACACGAGCCTGCAGTGGCATGTTTATGATGGGTACTTCACTACCGGCTCAACTGGCGGTTCACCGGTATCGACACCTCTGACAAATTTCTTCCACTCAACCAATGGTGTGAAAATCCGCTTTTACAGCATCACTCAGTCCGCAACTGATATCGCGATTGACTTTGTTCGAATACAGCCAATTATCGATACCGTTTACCACCCTGCCTCGTTTACCAACCAAACCATTAGCGGAGGTAACCCGACCGGAACGTACGCCAACACTCACGTTGTTGGTAATACCACTACCGCCCAACAGTCCGTTACCGCAGGCGACGGTGTTTCTTTAGATGTGCCAGGTACCGTCAGTAACCCAGCCGATTTCTACTTCGCATTTACCAACGTCAAGACATACTCCGGTATGAATGCAATATACGTCAAAGCTGAGTACTACTGTTCGGTCAGCGATGCCGCCAAAGATCACCGACCAAAGATTTACAACTTTACCTCGGCAGCGTGGGAAGACCTAACCACCGCGGCGATCGACTGTTCGACCACTGCCGCTACGAACGCCTGGGCGAAAAACAACATCAATATTTACGACTACCTCAACGGCGGCGAGTTGCGCGTTGGTTGGTATCGATTACAGAATAGTACCGACACTGTTCGTTTGGACTATATATACGTCACCCTCGGCTCAACCAACGCCGACACTGCTGATTGCGAAGTGACGTTTGGCACCGGCACAGCGACTAACTGCAGTAACACCCGAGATCTAGATGGCACCGGTACCGCCAGTCGCTTCGACAACCCAGCCGAAGACGAATCGGCCACAATGGGGACCGGCGATAGCAACGCGTACTATGCATTTGATAACGAAACTACTCCCGACACCACGGTTGAGGAGTCAACATCCTCCAACATTTCCTTCCCAGTCACCCAACCAGCCAACAGCTCAGTCGTCGGGCAGAACTTTGCTAGTCGTTTCTCGGGCTGTGGCAACACCGGCAACGCCTGCGGAGCGGCAACATTAACTGTTCAAGTTGGTCTCAAGGATTACTCAGGATTTAACGCCGCAGTCGGCGGCTGGCTACAGATCGGTGGAACTTCCGCCTCCTCGACATTGGCGTACACCGACACCATTACTGCTATGACAGTCGCCGTCTACGGTCAACAAGCCAACCCAGAAGATTACATAGATACGGCCGACAATAAAGTTAATCTTCGTCTTAGAACAACAACCCCGGGTACAAACACATCAAATGTTACGACCGTCTGGGACTTTGCCATGGTCAGCTTACAGTGGATCGAGATTGGTAACACGATTGATATTGCGGGCTCAAGCTCGGTTAGTGGCGCGACGGTCGCTGTCGCCGTTGATGGGCTGCTGCAAGTCGGCAAAACCGCTTCAACCTCCGGAACATGCCCGTGTGCCTGGTCAATAACTTCGGTTTTTGTTGCTGGCGACCGTCCCGTGCTGGTCTGGCACGATGGTGCCAGCGACGCTAATGAGTCTTCGGGCATAACCGTCTACGACGGGAACGGCAACATATCGGGCATGCAACTGACAGCCGGGACGTTTTCCGTCGGATCGGGGGACGATCAAACAGTCGATTCGACCGACTTGGTTAAATTCGACAACGACGCCGATGAAGACGTGATGTATAAGTTCGTCACAACAACGCTTACCGTTGATGCCACCAACACCTACGCCTCAGATACAATCGATATCTTAAGCGGTGACACCTTAACAATTGGCGGCTCGGAAACGTTGATCGCCTACAACCTGACGATCAACGGCACGCTTACCTCCGGCGGCGCGTCAAGCTATACCGTTCAGGGCGACTGGGTCAACAACGGCACGTTTAACGAAGGAACAAGTACTGTTACCTTCAACGGCACCACCAGCGAAGAGCTCAACTCCGGCTGCGCCAACTTCGATACGTGTACCGCTCAAAATTTCTACAACCTTACGATCAATAAAACCGCTGCTGGCGGGTCAGACGACAACCTTTCGCTCGTCACTAACCACCTGCGAGTTACTAATACGCTCACGATTACGGATGGTGAACTGATTCAGGGCACGCTCAACGTTCGCGTCGAAGGCTCGAGCGCTGTTTCGATCGCCGCCGCTGGAACCTGGACTAACGTCTCTACCGGTGACCTGAAGCTGGGCGGCACGTTTGTCAACGCCGGTACCGCCACGTTTAACTCTAACAACGGTACACAATGCGTCGACACCGCTAACGACATCGTCATCTCATCAACCTCGGGCGGCTCGCAGCGAGCCTGGTCCGGTGCCGGTACCTTCACGCTCTATAATCTCGATGTCACCGATATGACGGACAGTTCGATCACTGCTTACACCTCGACTTTCTCTAACACGACCTGGACCGAGGGCTCCTGCGGTCTGACCGTATCTGGCATTTGTAAGCAGTACGACCGAACTACCGACTGCGCCGACGACGGCTCCAACCAAATCCGGGTCGCCGTTAATGGCTCACTCCAAGCCCAAGTCGATACGACCGTTGACGGCTCGTGGTCCGTCACCGGCCTGACGCCGCCGTTGATGGACGACATCATCACCGTCTTTATCGACGGCAACGCCAACGACAACGAGGCTGTCGCCGTTACCAAATACGACGGCAGCGGCAATATTACCGGGATACTTCTGTATCAACGGCACCTCACCCTCGGCTCGGACGACAACCCGACGCTCTCGAACGCCGACATCGACGCCTACGATAACTCAGTGTCTGGCGATGAAGATATCTTCTTTGACATCGACGCCAACGACGACCTGACCGTCGACGCCGTCAGCACCTATACTGACGAGTATCTGTTGATCAAATCAGGAACAACCTATCGACCCGGTTCGGGCGGTAGCTCAAACGTCAATACAACGCATAACGAGGTCGACGGAACGCTCCGCGCCGACGGCAATACCGTAACGATTAACGGTGACTACCGCAACGACGGCACCCTGACGGCTGATAACTCTACGTTCACCTTCACCGCGACCACCACCGGCCGAACCCTGAGCGGCACGTTAAATGGCGCGTCTGCCTTCTATAATCTGACGCTCAGCGGCTCCGGCGGCGAGTGGACGCCGCAAGCGGCGCTGGCGGTGACGAACGATCTCTCGGTTAGTGCCGGGACGTTGGCTGGCACCAACAATGTCAATGTTACCGGTACAGTTACCGGTGCCGGTACGATTAACCTGACCGGCGGGACGTTTACCCAGTCAGTCGGGAGCAATGAAGATTTTGGTACCAGTTCCGGCAGTAACAACTGGACGTTCAACAACCTAACCTTCGCTGCTCAAATCGACGGTCAGACGATCACGACCGTCAGCGGCACTGGTGGCATCACTGTGACCGGGGTCATGACGCAGAACACCGGCGGCAGTTGTACCGAAAACAACGTCAACTTTAACGCCGGTAACCGGACTTGGACGCTCTCGGGATCGGGAGGCGCCCCGCTCGTCGTTGGCTGCGCGACGTTTACCGCTTCCACCTCAACGTTTCTCTACACCGGCAATAACGGCTTGGGCAATACGACCGTTCGCGGGTTGACCTATTACCACTTGACCGTCAATAACAGCGCCGAGACATACGTTTTGGGCGCCAATACAACAGTCAATCAGGATCTAACGGTTACCGCCGGAACGCTCTCGCTCAACGGCTTTACGGCCAGCGTGACTGACGACCTAACGGTTGACGGGACGCTGTCAGGGACGACCAACGTCACTGTCACCGGTCACGTCCAGGGCACGGGAATCGTCAATCTGACCGGCGGGACGTTTGAACACCGGATGACCTTAAGCGGTAACAAAAACTTCGGCACGACCAGCGGTTCAAACGCTTGGACGTTTAGTAGCCTTACATTCTCCAACGGCTCCGGGATCTGTTCCGGCAGAACGGCAACAACTCAGACGGGCGGCTCGGGCGGGATCACCGTCTCCGGCATCTTACGAATCGGTAAATCCGGCGACACCCTTGGCTGCGGAACGACTCTCAACGCTGGTAACCGGACCTGGACGCTGTCGGGCACAGGCGGCGATCCGTTTCAGATCCTCGCTTCGCCTCCCGGCGATCTGACCCCGGCGACCTCCACCTTCAGCTACACCGGCAACAACGGCAGCGGCGACACAACAATCCAGAGCGAGACGTATAACAATCTGATCATCAACAACGGGTCGGAGACGTTCAACCTTGAGGGGACGACCCTCGCCGTTAATGTAACGATCACCGCAGGAACCTTGTCGATCGGCAGCAACAGTCTGACAGTCACTCTTGATCTGACCGTCGACGGAACACTCTCGGGTACCGGGACCGTCATCGTCCGTGACGATGCTGTTGGCACCGGCACGATTACGCTGACCGGCGGAACGTTTGAGATGAGCGAGAGTAATGGAGGGAATTTTGGCACCACCTCAGGTTCAAACACCTGGACATTCAATAACCTGACGTTTCGGGAATACGGCGATTACAGCGGCATGACGATTACCACCCAGACCGGCGGCTCCGGTGGAATAACGGTCACCGGCGTTCTAACAGTCGGGAACGATCTTGATGGGACAGGAACGACACTAAACGCTGGTAACCGTACCTGGACACTCTCCGGAACAGGCGGTAATCCATTCCAACTTGTGGGTATCGGCGGACCCCCCGATCTCGTTCCTTCCACGTCAACATTTGTTTACACCGGCAACAACGGCAGCGGCGACACAACAATCCAGAGCGAGACGTATAACAATCTGGAGATCAATAACGCCGCCGAAACCTACGTCCTTGAGGCAGCAACCGCCACCGGCAACGGCGGCACCCTGACGATCACCGCCGGGACGCTTGACGTGACGAGCTCTAACTACGGACTGACGATCGGTGGTTCGTACTCTAATTCCGGCAACTTCAACTCTCGAACGGGGACGGTGACCTTCAACTCAACCGCCAGCGGGCGGACGCTGGGCGGCGAGATGACCGGCTCTAACGATGATTTTTACAACCTTGTCTTCAACGGTGTCTCCGGAGCCTGGACGTTCAACGCCGCTGTCGATGTAGCCAACGATTTTACGATTACTAACGGAAGCGTGACGGCCGGCAGCAATAACTTGACCGTGACACGAGACTTTACGCTCGCTAACACCTCAGGAGTAAACTACGTCGCCAACAGCTCAACCGTCACGGTATCGCGACACTGGGATGATGCTGGTGGCAAGTTCACTCACGGTACCTCAACTGTTTCTTTGAACGGCACTGGGACGATTACAGTCCCGTGGCAAGAGCAGTTTCACAATATCTCGATGGGTTCTAGCGGTTTTACAACAACAATCAACAACACTGCATTGCAAATCTACAACATTCTCACCCTCAACGGCGGCACCGTCACTCGAAGCGGCGGCAACGCTCGTTTTTATCTGTCGCCAACCTCAGGCATGCAACCAGTCGTTTTTAGTAGCCCCACGACGGTCACCAACGTCGATTGGTTCTTCTTCGCCCATCAAAGCACAACGCTGACCGTGCCTGGCGCCGACTACGGCACCGGTAATATGTTTGTCTTTTCGTACAGCGCCGCCGCGTCGTCAACGACCGGAACGTACAGCATTGACGGCAATATCACGATGACGCACACGATCGGTCTCGGCGCCGAAAACTCAACCAACACTGCCGTCGTCAATACCAATAATCATTCGGTAACAGCTAGCCGGATCACCTTTGGTGAGTGTCTCTCTTGGGGATGCGCTAATCCCGCCACGCTCAATCTCGGCTCGAGTACGGTCACACTCAGCAGCACCGTTACCGGTCTCGATGTACGCAACAACGCCGGCAGCCACACGCTTAACATGGGGAGCGCTACCGTTGACGTCAAAGGCAACGTTACCTTCGTCAACGGTACGGGCAGCGTTGCTGTCACCCCCGGTACCTCTACCCTCAAGTGGACCCATAGCTCTGGATCGAAATTATATACACCAAACAGTCAATCGCTCTATAATCTGGAGCTCAACGCTTCCGGCGGCACGGTTCTGGCGGCTGGAGCGGTTGACGTTAATAACAGCTTTACAATAACGGCTGGCACGTACGACACCGACAACTTCAGCAACTTTGCACTGAACGTTGGCGGTAGCTTCACTAACAACGGGACGTTTACCGCGCGCAACGCAACCGTCACGCTCGACGGTACAAGCGAACAAAATCTGAGCGGTACACTGACGGGCTCATCCGCTTTCTACAACTTGACTGTAACCAATAGCTCGGGCACCAACGCTTCCAACTGTGAGCGGGCTGATTTTGTGCCGAGCATTGATTTTGACGCAGCAGCCACCGTCACTAACAACACGACGTTTACCACCGCCAGCTCCCGAATCGAATTTAATTCTGGTAGCACTTACACCATGACAAACATTAACTGGAACGGCCAAGCGACCGGGACGCGACTCTACTTCCGCAACTCAGCCGAGAGCGGGTCGTGGAATCTCAACGTTTCCGGTACGCAAACAGCCGTCTCCTACATCAACGTCTCGCGTTCCAATGCTTCCGGGGGCAACGAGATCGTGGCGACCGACGGCACCAACCTAGACTGCGGCAACAATACTAACTGGGACTTCGGCGTTTCGACGTTTGAACAAGCCGACTACCGTTTCGGTCAACCGAACGGTCTTGATATTGACTACACCGGCGCGCCGGCTGAGAATACCGCTTACAGTACGTCCGGAACGGGCGACGACTTCCGGCTCCGCCTGCTGATCCACGTTGGGGGTAATAACCTCGCTCAAAACGGTGAAACCTTCAAGCTACAATATGGCGAGAAGACCGGCGCCACCTGTACGTCCGGGGTTAGTTGGGGCGATGTCGCCACTGGATCGGGCGTTATTCGCTACTTCGACGGCGGCGGGCGTGCTGACGGCGACAACCTTACCACGAACGGCGGCGATCCCGATCACTCTGGCCATACGAAGGTTGCCCAAGACTACGAAGAAGCTAACAACTTCACCAACTCCGTCGCCGCCATCAACAGCGGTCAAGACGGCCTCTGGGACTTCTCGCTCCAAAACCATTCGGCCGTTGGCGGCAAACGCTACTGCTTTAAGGCAGTCAAATCAACCGGAACCGATCTTGATTCCTATACTTTCTATCCAGAAGTAATCGTTGACGAAGAATTAATTTTCTCGCTCGACTCGACCTCGAAATCATTCGGCGTCGTTACACCTGGAGCCAACCCGACCGATGTCTCGTCAACGCTGACAACGACCACCAACTCCTCGACCGGCTACGTTGTTTATGCCTGGGCGACCCAGGTAATGACCAAGGGAAGCGACACGCTTGCCAACTGGACCGGCACGAATGCGTCACCAACCACCTTCGGTAACGGCAGCTTCGGTTTTGGCTATACGACCGATGACTCATCGCTCACCGGCGGCACGGCCAATCGCTTTACTAACGGTGGCGCCAAATATGCTGGCTTTACCCATACCGGTCCGGGCGATCCGGTCGCCGACCGAACCAGCGGCCCGGTTACCGCCGTCAACGACGTCATCACCTATCGCCTAGCTGCCAGCACAACCCAAGCCGCCGGGACATATAGCACTGTAATCGTGTACGTTTGTAGCGTGACCTTCTAATGAAAAAGATCCTCACCCTCATTATTATTGCTCTGATTCTCACCCCCATCGGAACGTCAGCTCAGGGCGGTGCTATCTCGCCAACAATCGGCGTCACTCCGGCCAAATTTTTTGAAACCGTCCAGCCCGGCTCAAAAACCGAGTACACTATTCGGCTGCGCAACCTTGGTTCTGATTCGCTACCGCTCGCGGCCTCAACGACTGACATCGACGATATTAGCGACGAAGGCGTGCCAATTTTTGCCGAAACAGTTGCCAAGCGTTCGGCCGCAGCCTGGATTACCCTCAAAGAAGCCGACATCATCGTCGCTGCCGGCGAAACCAAGACAGTCAGCTATACGTTAAACGTACCGCAAGACGCCGCGCCGGGCGGTTACACAGCGGCGATAATCTTTCAGGCGCAGCTCCCTTCTTTTTACTTTGACCTTGACGCGTCAACACGAATCTTGCCCGCGGTTTCAGTGTTAGCCTTCTTTACGGTAGCCGGCGCTGGCGAAATAACCGTCGATCAGGTCTCGATCGAGCAATTACGCGTTCCTCGAGTCGTTGTCAGTACACCGATCTCACTAGTAGCCAACGTCAAAAACGATAGCTCATTTTTCGTTCAAACCGACGCCGAGGCCACGATCCAAAATGTCATCACCAAACGCGTCTCCAGTTCTAAGCTTGGCACCGTCATACTGCTTCCAGAAAAGAGCCGTAGGTTTATCGCCGCCTTTGAGCAGTCTTTTCTCCCTGGTGTCTACTCGGCGTCGATCAACTTTAAACAGGGTGATAAGACACTCGTTGGCGCGGTCAAGTTTATCGCAATCCCGTGGCCGTTCATTATTACGCTCATCTTGCTCGCTATCCTGGCGATTGGCTTTGCCGGTCGCAAACGCCTCCGTCACGCCTGGGCGGTCCTGCGTGGCCAAGATCTACCCACCCCGCATCGGACCCGTCGTCCAACGATCAGGTAGAACAGAGTGAAGCGATGATTCGATTGGAGTGAACAAAGTGAATATTCGGTAACCGCTTGACATTAATAGCAAAAATTAGTGATAGTAGTAGTAATGATTAACTTGGAGGGGACGATATAGATGAAGGCTGCTCGAGCGTTGCTCAATTTTCTTGCTATTTCTGGTGTTATTTTAGTTAACTTCGTTGCACAGCCTGCCTTGGGCGCTCCCCTCGAGGATCTTACTGACACGGTTAGTGATTCACGACCTTCAACTGTTTCCAACCATACCTTCGCAGTCGATCTGGCCTCAGGCGACACGTGGGCTGCTGGAGAGACACTTATTATTGACTTTACTGACGGTGACGGTTTTGATACTTCTGGTTTCGCAGCGAGTGAGCCCGAAGATTTTGACATAGTGGTTGCCTCTACAGAGGAGACCATCGTAGCCAGCGGCAACTGCTCTACTACTGACGCAATCGAGATAACAACCGTTAACACAACCACTGATACTTTTACCTTTACCGCTTGTACAAACTATACGACTGAGGCTGGAAGCGGCCATGTAATTACGATTGAAGTTGGCACAAACGCTACGGCCGGCTCGGCTGGGAATGACCAAATCACAAACTCAGGTTCAACTGGTACAAAAAACATTAACGTTTCCGGTACTTATAACGGTAGCAATGCCAAAGATACCCTAATCGCTATCGTTGCTGGAGTTAGTGTCTCCGCTACGGTTGACGAAACTTTGACCGTAGCAGTGAATGCGGTCTCAGCTGGCGCCAACTGCGACGATAACGGCGGTACACCAACGGAGATTACAACAACTGCCACAACTGTACCGTTCGGCACTGTTTCAACAGAGACTTTTTACAACGGCTGTCAAAGGATTGACGTTGATACCAATGCTGCTGGCGGATATACCGTTACCATCGCCCAAACTCAGCTCCTCACATCCGGCGCTAGCACAATCGCCGAAGGTACTTGCGACGGTGCCTGTAACGACACGACGCTCGGCGGCTGGGAGACGGCGACTAACAACGGCTTTGGCTACTGCGCCGATGACCGATCGGGTAATGCCGCCGCTGACGCTGGTATCGCAGCTGGTAGTCAGTGCGATGACGCCACCCCTGACTACTACACCTTCTTTACTGACCCAACCGAGCCGTCAGTAGACTTTATGTTCTCCGGTGGTCCAGTAT
>JALHMV010000014.1 GCA_022843855.1 Patescibacteria group bacterium | reverse complement strand
ATGGGATCGGATCGTTGAGTTTGCGCCGAATGTGATCGGTGCGGTATTGATTGTCTTGATCGGTGCGGTTGTTGGAATGATACTCGGTTATATTGCAACGCGTATACTGCAAGCTGCGCGCGTTCAATCACTCTCGGATCAGAGTCGTTTTACCGAGGTGCTCCGAAAGGCTAAGCTTGGCTCTGATATAGCTGAGATCACCGGCAGTTTTGTTAAGTGGGTAACCGTTTTGGCCTTCTTAATCCCGGCCGCGGCAGTTCTAAAGATTGAGGGCGCACAAGACTTCTTTGAAGGAATGCTACTATACGTTCCAAAAGTCCTGGGTGTTGCCATCTTTGTTATCTTCGGCGCTATGCTTACTGACGTTCTGGCTAAAATGGCGCGTGTCTCAGTTGATAGTCTCGGCTTGACGCTCGGTAAGGTGATTGATGCCTTAGTCCGTTGGGCGATGTACATCTTCATTGCGTTGACTGCCATGTTTGCTCTCGGAGTTGCGCGTGAGTTTATCGTCATCATGTTTACCGGTCTCATCGCCGCGCTCGCCATTGGTTTTGGATTGTCGTTTGGTCTCGGCGCTCAATCGCACATGAACGACCTCGTGAAGCGAATTCGTGACGACCTCCGCCGCTAAAAGCGAAACAAGAGGTGTCCGTGAAAAACCCCGCGCAACGCCGGGGTTTTTCTTCACAGCGATTACCCTCACCGTCTTTTTTTAGTGATGGTTTCCCAGCGGGATAGCGCGTCGGTAGCAGCAGTTTGCTCAGCGCGTTGCTTGGAGCTTCCGCTTCCTTGAGCTATCAGCCGTCCGTGTGCGTAAACGCCAACGACAAACTCTTTTTGATGGTCGGGACCCGTCTCTCCAAGAACCTTATACTCCGGTGTGGCTCCCAGGTCTTCTTGGCTCATTTCCTGCAAGCGTGATTTAGGATCGATGTAGAGACGCTTTTCAATGATCTCAGGTAAGAGGCTGACGAGGTGTTTATGAATGAACTCCGTCGACTTAGCGTAGCCCATATCTAAATAAATCGCTCCGATCAGTGCTTCAAAAGTATTCGCAAGAATAAGACTGCGAGTTCGACCGCCGCTCTTTTCTTCACCCTTACTTAAGTAGAGGTACTTCCCGAGTTCGATCTCAGCCGCCACTTTGGCCAAGACCTCACCCTTAACGATCGAACTTCGCCAGTTGGTCAGCTCACCTTCGGGATTCTTGAAGTTTTTATAGAGATATTCCGTAACCACTAACTCCAACACAGCGTCACCTAAAAACTCTAGGCGCTCGTTATGCTCTTGGGTCTTATCGGCGGCTTCGTTTAGGTAAGAGCGATGGACAAAAGCTGTTTTTATAAGCGACTGATCGGTAAAGGAGAGCCCGCTTTTTTCCTGAAATTCTTCAATTGTCGCGCTCTGTGGCATCGGCCTCTGACTTTTCTTCTGATGTCTGCGCTTCATCTGCGACGAATCGATCGCTATTTCGGTATAAGGTACCAAGTACGCCGTTGATGAATTTTGAAGAGTTTTCGCCACCGAAGGTCTTAGCGAGCTCAACGGCTTCGTTAATCGCAACCTTTGGCGGAATATCCTGACTCTTAAGTAGCTCATAGCCAGCGATCCTGAGAATGCTCTTGTCGATAACGGAGATCTGGTCAAGCGGCCACTCCGGAGCGGCCGCGGCGATTAGCTGATCAACCTCGCCGATAAATGCTGCCGTTCCTTCAACCGTCGCCTTGAGATACTCCATATCGACGTCTTTCTCAACGGGTTTGACAACTCTTTCCGCTATCTCCCACACTGCTTGATTAGGATGAAAATCCCACTCGTAGAGCGACTGCATCGCAATCGTCCGGGATAAGTGACGATTAACCGACATCGTTACTTAGCCTGATCAGCTGAAGAGTCGAGGACGATTCGGTTGGTAGGAAGCTGGGCTTTAACCGATTTGCCACGGTAGAAACCGCAGTGCGGACATACCATATGAGGCAAGATTGGCTGCTTACAGTTAGTGCAGGTGGAAACCTTCGGCGCGTTAATCTTGTACTCAGCGCGACGCCGGTGAGTTCTGGTTTTGGATAATTTCTTTTTCGGCTCTGCCATTAGTCACTAAATTATACCCAAATCACTCTTGTGGAGCAATGAGGTTGAGGGCGATTCCGGGTTTATAGATGGTGCGCTGAACGTTGTTGGGTACGAAACCGGCGTCCCTTGCAACGTCGAGTACCTCCGCCTCCGCAGCATCTTCACCAACCTGGACAGTCCCTACAAACTTTTGATTAACGAGTACTGTTACCCGAGCCTGTTGTACTGTTGTCGTCGGTGTTGGCCACGGGGCGAAAAACACAGAGTCTTTGTTTCCGCCGCAGAGCGAGTAAATTTCTTCAGAAATGTACGGGAAAATGGGGTAGAGCGTGACGGCGAACTTTTGCATGATCTCAGAAGATACGTGACCAGTATGTTTATTCAAGAACTTCATCGCTTCGGCAATCACAGTGTTGAGACGGAACCCTTCATACATTGAGTCGATCGATCGTAGGTAGGTATCAAAGTCTTCCTCGGAAATATTCGACTCCGTGTTAGCCGAATCGCGTACTTCCTCGACTAACTTAATTAAAAAGCGATGAATACCGTTAATACCGTTAACGCTCCATTCGGCCTCGATATCCATCGGCCCAACAAAAAGTTCGTAACCGCGCAGAGCGTCAGTTCCGTAGTGCTCTATCAGCGGGTCAGGCGAGACGACATTGCCCTTGCTTTTGCTCATTTTAGCCCCGTGAAGCGTGATCATACCGATATTGAAGAGTTGCTTGAACGGCTCAGCGACGGATGGATCGAGGTACGGTTCGCTTGAATCGTCACCGTATTTCGTTAAAAACCGAGCGATATACCGGGCGTACAGTAAATGCAGGGTTGCGTGTTCGATCCCGCCGATATAGAGGTCAACCGGTAGCCTTTTTTTGACAAGCTGTTTATCAAACGGCTTAGTAGCGTCGTTAGGCGTGAGATAGCGCAGAAAATACCAGGACGAATCAACGAAGGTGTCGAGGGTATCTGTCTCGAAACGCCAGCCCTTGCCATACAATTTTTCGGCCCGCTCTTTATACTCGGCTGAACGAGCCAGCGGCGACTCACCGCCTGGCAAGAAGTCAACATCAGTTGGTAACTCAAGCGGTAAATGTTCTTCGTTAACTGCGTGCGCCGTGCCGTCTGGATCGTAAACGATCGGGATTGGCGCACCCCAATACCGTTGCCTACTCACCAGCCAGTCGCGAAGACGGTACGTTACGACCGTTTTGCCGTTGGCGGCCGCAACAATATCCGAAACGACTTCGCTGGCGACTCGTCCAGAAAACTCACCGGCATCAATCAATACTCCGTCTCCCTCGTAAACCAACGCCGGATCAGTCTCAACGGTCGATCGATCCGATTGAATAACCGGCACAACCGGCAAGTTGTGTGTTCGGGCAAACTGGTTATCGCGTTCGTCGTGAGCAGGAACAGACATAACCGCACCCGTGCCGTAGTCCATAAGAACGTAGTCAGCGATCCAAATCGGCACATCCTTCTCCGAAAGCGGAACTCTCGCCGCTGCGCCGGTGAACACGGCTGTTTTTGCAGTCTCTTTCTGCTGCTGACGGTCGATATTGGTTTTTGAGCGAACTTCTGCCAAGTAAGCCGTTACGGCATCGCGTTGCTCCGGAGAGACAAGTTTATCGACGAGCGGATGCTCAGGCGCCAGTACGAGAGCCGTCACGCCAAAGAGGGTGTCTGGACGGGTGGTAAAGACCGCGATCGGCCCGGCGGGGGACTCAAAGCTTAATTCGGCACCAACTGACCGACCGATCCAGTTTCGTTGGAGCGTTTTGACGTGTTCCGGCCAATTGACTTGATCCAAGCCATCAAGTAATTCCTGGGCGAGTGAAGTAGTCTTGAAGTACCATTGTGATAGATTTTTCTTAGTAACAGTTGTTCCGCAGCGCTCACACTTACCGTCAACAACTTGCTCGTTAGCGAGAACCGTTTCGTCTTTTGGGCACCAGTTGACTTGTCCGTCTCGTTTCTCAGCGTGACCGTGTTTATAGAGCTGTAAGAACAGCCACTGCGTCCAGCGGTAGTAATCCGGTGAACTAGTGTTAACCGTTTTCGACCAGTCAAAAGAGGCCCCCAGCTGCTGGAGTTGTTTAGTAAAGTTGGCGATAGCTTGATCAGTGTAATCTTTTGGGTGCGTTTTTGTTTTGATCGCCGCGTTTTCGGCCGGCAAACCAAACGCGTCAAAACCCATCGGGTGGAGGACTTTTTTGCCTTTCAATCGTGCCAAACGGGCGTAGACGTCACTTAACACGTAGCCACGCCAGTGGCCGACGTGAAGTCCGTCGCCAGAAGGGTACGGAAACATATCGAGGCAGTAGTACGCACTACCTTCATCGGCAGTAGTCGGATCGACAGAATAGAGGCTCAACTCTTGCCAGCGCGCTCTCCACTTTTTTTCGATCTCTGCGTGATCGTAAAACTGCTTCATTCGTTACTGGTATTGTACCGCCGGGCAGAGAAGAGGGGAAGCTAGAAGGCCGATTGACGCTCAGCCTGCGCCGCCTCTACTTTTTCGCGAGCAATCATCAAGGCAACTTCACGCAGACTCTTCTTCTCGGTATCCGCCCGCTCAAGAACGGCTCTGGTTGTTCGGGTAATTTTCTCCTCAACGACGGAAAACATTTCTTCAGGAGACTTACCGACATGCTCGCACCACGACGATATAACGCCGCCCGCGTTGGCCACAAAGTCAGGCACAACCAGAATCCCGCGATTGATCAATTGACGCTCGACCTCCTCGGTCATGGGGATGTTGGAACCTTCAACGATGATTTTGGCCTTCACCTCATCTTGATTACCGGCATGTATTACATCTGTAACAGCGGCGGTGATCAGAATATCGACATCAAGCGTGAGTAATTCCGACGTTTCCATTTCTTTGGCACCCTCCGTGAAACGAACCGAGCCGTGGCCTTTTTTGGCTGCCCAGACTTTTTGCTCATCGAGACCGTTGGCGTCGTAGGCCGTCCCCTTAGAATCAGAAACGGCGACAATCGTGGCGCCCATTTCTGTCAGGTATTTCATCGCAAACGTTCCGACATTACCGAAGCCCTCGATCGCAATCGAAAGGCTTTTGAGATCCTTCTTGAGGTATTTCACCGTTTCGACAGTCGCGTGAACAACCCCAAAGCCGGTTGAGCCCAATTCGTGCGGCAGACCGCAGTGCCCATCGGTGCAGTAATCTTTAGGCTTACCGGTGGCGGCTTGAAAGTTGCCGGCTGCTTCGGCGATCCACTGCATCTCTTTTTCGCCGCTCGAGACATCGGGACCGGCAATATAGCGCTCGACCAGCAGTGGCTTGAGGGCGCGAGCGTACGCTTGAACCATCGCCTTTTTTGTTTCTTCGTCACCGCCCGACCAGACGATACCGCCCTTAGCACCGCCGAACGGCAGATCAACCAGGGCATTCTTCCAAGTCATCGTCCGGGCGAGACGAAAGACTTCTTCCGGCGTAACGGTCGGCGTCATGCGGATACCTCCCTTACCCGGACCCATCGCCGTGTTGTCGATCACCACAAAGCCGACCATTCCGGTCTGAGCGTCGCTAACTTCAATAACATATTCGGGGCCGTAACTGTCTTTGGCGATCATATCACTCCTTTTTTTACTTCTCTCTTTGTTGTAACAAAAAAATCCAAGAATGAAACAGTATGAAAAAAGGGCCGCGCAAGCGCGGCCCCGGGCAAAGCCCAAGGATTCGAGAAGGCAAAAGGTGCCAAGCTGCAAGGGTTACTTGCGGCAGAACACGAGCGGGCAGTCCTCGTGCCAGACGCCGTCAGGGCGGGCATAGCTCCAGTCGACCCAGGAACCGTTTGAGTACCGTTCAACGTAGAAGACGCCCAGGTTGCCATTCGCGTCCGTTAAGGGCTCGCTGACGACGATCAGTTGCTCGTCCATGGGCTGGTCCTTGTACTCGCGGCGAAGCTGCAGGGCAGTCTCGTGCGGACAGATTCCGAAGCCGAACTCGTCGAGCTTGGCGTAGATGTCGCTGACCTTGGCGCCGTTGGGGAAGCCCAGCTCGGCAACCGTGCAGGTGAACAGCTCGAGCGTGCGCTCCTCGGTTTCGACCGCGAACTTCTTGTTCTTGATCAGCTCCTCGGACCAGTCGGAGATACGGTGGCCTTCGTCGAGAACGGCCTGGCGCAACGCCTTCTTGTTCCTGTGAGTGCCAACCGTCACGATCTTCCAGACGGGCAGGTTGCTGAAGAGAGAGTCGGAAATGGGAGTAGACATTTTCTTCTTACGGAGAGTCACCGACCAACTCACTATTGAGATGGGCTGCCGAAAAGCAATTCGTTGCTTCCCGAAAGCCCATCTCAACAATCCTTGTTAATATTCGTACCTCATTTGACTCGCTTTCGCTTATCAATGAACCGGCACACTCTAGCAGATTTTACCTGAGAGATCAAGAAGCAGGCACCTAATCTAGTGCGGACCATGGGGTATATCAATCGCTTCGCTCGATCATTGCTCGACTGACTATATTCGGCTGACAGCCGAGCCACGGCTTTGTGCTCGGGGTGCCTTGCATACGACACCCCGCCCAATACGACCGTGATTTTGTGGACCGTAGCGGGGTCGAACCGCTGACCTCATCCATGCCATGGACGCGCTCTACCAGCTGAGCTAACGGCCCTTGTTTCGGGGCTTTTTGAATTATAACTGGTTCAGATCGAAGAATAAATACGATGGGTATTGCAAATACCCCCAGATACATGCAGAGTGAAGCCATAAATGATGTCGAGGTGGGGGAGGAGGTGAGCGATATGAAGATGAGCGGAATGGACTGGGTGGTCTGGGTTCTTTTGTTCGCCGGCGGTCTCAACTGGGGATTGGTTGGTGCCTTTGATTTCAACCTTGTTGAATCGATTTTGGGTGACGGTAGCCTCAGTATGATCGTCTATATTCTCGTTGGCTTGGCAGCTGTCTGGAGCCTCTTCGGTATGTTTATGAAGAAGGATGGCGCTACGGGCGCACCAACGCAGTAAATAGAGTTACGTAGCGAATTTGCGCAAAAAGCGATTTCGAGAGAAGTCGCTTTTTGTATAGCCGTATAGCCGGTTAGGCTGTTTTTGGAACTAATAAGGAGTTGCCGGTCATCGCCGTTGGTTTGGGAATCGACATAATATGCAGAATCGTCGGCGCCACGTCGGAAAGCGTCCCGCCGCTTCTCAATTGAAAATCGCGAACCGCCGACCCAACAACGATCAACGGAACAGGGTTATTACTGTGCTCAGTGTCCGGTTCGCCCGTTTTGGGATTGACCATCTGCTCGACGTTACCGTGATCAGCGGTAATGACCAGTACGCCGCCGAGCGCGGCGACAGCGTCGTGAAGGCGCAGAAGAGCGGTATCAACCGCCTCGCAGGCCTTAATCGCTGCCCGAAGGTTGCCGGTATGCCCAACCATATCGGGACAAGCAAAGTTGAGGATAACAAAATCATACCGTTTCAGGCTGTTGACAACCGTATCGGCGATTTGCGGTGTCGACATCTCAGGCACCTGATCGAAGCTAGATACGTGTGGCGACGGAATAACAATCCGATCCTCTCCTTTCACCGGCTGTTCGCTACCGCCGTTAAAAAAATAGGTAACGTGTGCGTACTTCTCCGATTCGGCGACGTGGAGCTGGCGCAAACCGGCCTCGGCGATAACGGTTGCCAACGACTTCTCGACGTCACGCGGTTTAAAGGCGACTCGAATCGGCAGCCCTTCTTCGTAGTACGTAAACCCGACAAAATATAAGTCCTGCAAAACTTTTTTGCGGTCAAAACCGTCGAAATTCGGCTTCATCAGCGCTTGAGTAATCTCTCGCGCCCGATCGCCGCGAAAATTGAAAAAGATAATCGAATCGCCGTCCATAATTGGTTTGAACGAGTTGTTTCTCCCTTGAACAACGGTGGGCGGGATAAATTCGTCCGAGTACCCGTCCCGATACGCCGTTGCGACCGCCGCTTCGGCGCTGATTGCGGTTGGACCAACGCCCTCAACCATTGCTCGGTACGATTTTTCAACGCGCTCCCATCGATGATCGCGATCCATCGAATAGTAGCGCCCGGCGACCGTGGCGATCGCCCCAAATCCAAGTGCGGTCAACCGCTCATTGATATGCGAGAGAAACTCTTGAGCAACAAACGGCGGCGTATCACGACCGTCGGTAATGGCGTGAATATAGACCTCGCTAACTTGCTGTTGGCGAGCCACCTCGAGAATGGCGTAGAGGTGGTCGATGTGGCTGTGAATCCCGCCCGGGGAAGCCAGCCCGATGATATGAACACTTTTATTGTTTTGCTTGGCCCGGGAAAAAGCGGTGACCAGCACTTCGTTTGAGAAGAAGGTCTTGTCTTCGATCGCCCGAGTTATTGAAGGGAAGTACTGCATCACTACTTGTCCGGCACCGATGTTGAGGTGTCCAACTTCGGAGTTGCCGCGCTCGTGAGACGGCAAGCCAACACCCTCACCGCTGGCTTGCAGCGCGGTTGAGGGCCACTCCTGGGTGACTTTGTTCATAAAGGGAATTCGAGCCAACGTTACCGCATTACCGCCCCAGTGCGGCGCGATACCCCAGCCGTCAATGACCGCTAGGACGACTGGCTTGACTCGATTAACTGGTTCGGCCATTGAGTAGCTCTTGTTCGATGGTGAGAAGTCGTCGGTACTTCGTCATTCGCTCCGGATGATTGTCGTTGGGACAACCAGTCTTGATGAACTGGGCGCCAACGCCGACAGAAAAGTCGGCGATAAAATCATCGAGCGTCTCACCCGAGCGATGGGAAACGATAATGACGTAGCCCGCCTGACGCGCAATGTTAACGACTTCGAGCGTTTCGCTGACCGTACCGATCTGATTGAGCTTGACGAGAATGGCGTTAGCGGCCTTGTTTTCGATGCCTGTCTTGAGACGCTCAGGATTAGTCACGTAGAGATCGTCGCCAACGAGCATCAGCTTTTTGAAGGTCGAATTTGATTCTTCCATCTGCTGCTTGAACTGCGCCCACTCGTCCCACGCTTCTTCATCGAACGGATCTTCCAACGAGAGGATCGGGAAGTCGCGCAGCAGCCCAAGGTAACGCTGGGGAGTAATCTCAAACGTTGCGGGCAAGCTGCTGGCAGCGACATCGAGACCGATCGAGACTTCTTCCCAGGGCTTGTACCCCGATTGGACGATCGCTTGACGCATAAAGTCCATCGCCATTTCGTTGGTATCCAAAACCGGGGCGTAACCGCCTTCGTCACCGATCGCCAAAACAGGGGAAACCGCTCGAAGAAGTTGGCCGAGCGTACTAAATATCAGCTTCCCGGCCGAAAGCTGGTTGTGATACTCCGGCACCCGGTCAGGGATAACCATAAACTCCTGAATCTCGAGGTTGTTATCGGCGTGTTTACCGCCGTTGATAAGGTTCATCATTGGGATCGGTAGACTAAAGCCGGTCCGGTTTTCGAGCATACCGATGTAGCGATAGAGCGGCAGGTTATTAGCGGCCGCACCTGCCCGCGTGACTGCCATCGATACACCGAGGATGGTGTTAGCCCCAATTCGAGCTTTGTTGGGCGTGCCGTCGAGCTCGCGCATGATGCCGTCGATCTCGGATTGGGAAGCTGGGCTCTTCCCTTTCAGCGCCGCCTCAATCTCGTCCCGGATATAATCGACTGACTGTTTTGGATCAACAGTTGCGGCCTCAAATTTTCCTTTCGAGGCGCCGGCCGGTACCGCTGCCGAGCAGACAAGACCGCCGGTTAGCTGAACTGATGCCTGAACCGTCTCTTCACCACGGGAGTCGTGAATCACTTCACCCCAAACCCGTTCAATCGTTGGTGCCCCTCCCATATCGCTCATAACTTTGCAAGCTCCTCTTTTAAGAATGCGATCGGCGGGATCGGGCTTGGATCAACGCCGTAGACACCCGCAAGGTAGTAGCTCAATAAGTCTCCGAAGTGAATAAGGAGCCACTGTTCGCTTAACAGTGAGCTAGACTTGACCGAAAGTGGCACAAAGCTGATCTGTTGCGCATCGAACCATTTATGGAGCACCTTCTCGCGAGCCAGATTGCGCGAGAAACCGTATCGTGATTCGAGGTAGAGGACGACGATTTTCTCTGGAATAGCATATTCTGTGCCGACGATGACGTTGTGACACAGCTCCGGCACTTCGGCGGATAGACCAAACGTTTTGCTGTTTTCGTTGAGCTGGTTAACCCAGCGCTTCGAAAGGGCGGTCAGCGGAGCGTGAGCAAAGACAAGCGGTACTTTATTGTTAAGAGAAATGGCTAGCTCCTCGGCTTTTTCCGGAAATATCTTCTTCGCAATCGTCGCCTTTAGTTCTGTCAACGCATCAAAGTACGCCTTCTCGGTCAGATCGATGAGCTGGAGTTTCGTAAGTGCTGTCAGAAGCGTTCCGTACAGCCAACCGATCGCCGCTCGGGGCGAGGACTGGTACGTAATTGGGACAACTGGAAAATTGTGGATTTTGCCTAATTCGGTTAGCTTGCCGCCGCTGGATATGCCAAGGACTACTGCCTTACGTTCGATCGCAACTCGCAAGGCGTCGAGCGTTTCTTCTGTCTCGCCGGAGTAGCTACAGGCGATAACCAGCGTTTTGTCGTTAACCCACCCAGGCAGCCCGTAGTCTGCCCAAACCGTGATCGGTAGCTTACCGTTGTCACGGGCGAGTTCTTTCGTTAGGAGCCCGGCAATTCCGGATCCACCCATGCCGCAGATCAAAATATGATTAATTGAACTCACATCAAGCGGCAGGTCTTTGACCCAGAGCGCCGCCCACGACTGCTCAAGTTGAGTGGGGAAGTCGTTAATATTAGTGAGCATCTTTTGCTCGTCGAGCACGATGATCTGTTCAGCCATTACTCACAATGTACTAGCTGGCTCAGGGATTGCAAAGCAACAGCCGTCGCAGTGGACCAGATGGGAATTGAACCCACTACTTCCTCAATGCGAATGAGGCGTTCTACCGATGAACTACTGGCCCGTACCAGATGAATTTTATCGCATTTTTCGGTAAAATGAACCAGTTGACCTAGTACGTTTTAGCCAGAGTGGTGGAATACTCCCGTTCGGTCGTTTCCACTTCACTCAGGTATTTGAACATTTTAGCCAGAGTGGTGGAATGGCAGACACGCACGACTCAAAATCGTGTGCCGCAAGGCATGTGGGTTCGACTCCCACCTCTGGTACTGTTCGCTAGGACAAATAGGTGGGAGGCGAGGTTCGATTACGACTGAGCCGCTTATTGGCGAAGGAGGAATATAAGCAGCACCAGCTGCGATTACTCCCACCTCTGGTACGATATAACTATGCCGCTCAAAGAAGTTCGCCTGACCGACAAAGACATCCGCAAGCTTTTTCGAACAGACACAACTGCGACTAAAGTATGGCGAGCTGTCCGTAGGGGCGGACTCCAACTGTTCAGCCTCTTAATCGTCTTTGCGTTCTTCTTTGTAGCGATCAACTCACCGGCCTACTACCAACGGCTTCGTTACGCGCTGGCCGAGGAGCCAACGCTCCCGCCGGAACCCCAACCCCAACCAGCCCCCGAACCAGAACCGGAACCAATCGTCACGTACCCGCCTGAGATTATTATTCCCAAAATTGGTGTCACGGCGCCGCTGAACATGAATGTTCTACCGAGCCAAGTCCTCCCAACGCTCCAAAACGGCGTTGTCCACTACGCTGATACGGCTTTGCCCGGCCAGATTGGCAACGTTGTAATCTTCGGGCATTCGTCGGATTTCCCTTGGAGCCCAGGGGCGTATAAAAATGTTTTCGCCCTTCTTGATCGACTGGCACCAGGGGATCAGATCATCGTCCCGTACGGAACGCAGCGATTCGGCTACGAGGTGATAAGCAGCCAAGTTGTTCGCGCGACTGAATTATCTGTCTTGAAAAAAACGCCAACACCACAACTGACACTGATTACTTGTTATCCAGTCGGCACCGCTCAACGTCGCCTAGTCATCGTGGCCCGATTAACCACCGGTACAGTTACCGGAGAACAAGTCGTGGAACCGCTCATCGAAGAGCTGCCGAAGGTCCGCTAAGACGGATTGGTCAGCTCTACTAGTTTCGTCGAGGCATCTTCTCCGAGGAAAATCTGCCAGAGGGCTGATCGAACATTCATCTGCACCGGCTGGTCGGTCGCGAGTCGATATATGAAGTAGTCGTGAGGCCCCTCGGGCAAAAACAGGCGCAACTCGTTACCAATCTGGTAGAGATACCCCGTTCCGATCCGGCGCACCGTTAATGGCGTGACGATGAGACGAGTTACCAGCGTATCGCGATCGATAAGCTCTCCATCAGGTGTAACCCGCAAACCAGCCTCAAACAACGGCTCGGGATACACTGTCCGATTTGGTTCGAGCGTTACCTTTGGTGAGACCGCTATCGGCCGGTAATCGCGAATCGCCTTGACTTCACCCGCTCGGAGCCGAAAAACTTGGCTATGGGTATGAAAACCATCCTGCTCAATCCGTATCTCGTATCTCCCAGGCAATAGGCCCCTCAAACGCATCGGAATCTCAGTGGCAATTAGCTCGTCGTTAAGATACACAGCCACGGGGCGATGGGTATCCTTGCTCTCGATCGCCACCACAACAGTTTTCTCAAAGCGCTTCACCTCTGGGTTGAATTTCAGCCCGTTTGCCCATACAACTGCCACCGAGGAGAGAAGAAAAAACGCGGTCACCGCCAGCAACCCGGACAGCAGTGAAAGAAGACGCCTCTTCCTGGGAATCATTGGAAATAGCATACCGTGCCGACATACGCACGGCTAGAGCGATGTTTGGTTGCTAACAGGAAGCGACGTGGTACTATGCCAGAGAATTGTAACTAGAAGCGGAGAACCAATTATTCGGCGAGCCTGTTTCAGAATGAAAAGGTTCGATCAAAATTTAATCCAGAGATGATAAGACGAATCGGTGTCGACCTCGGCACCACCAATATCCTTATCCATGTTCCTGGTCGCGGTATCGTTGTTGACGAACCCGCTGTGGCGGCCATCGATGCGTACGATAATAAAATCGTCGCCTTCGGCGAAGAAGCCCGCAAGATGCTCGGCAAGACGCCGGACTCGATCATTGCCGCTCGACCACTCAAAGACGGCGTAATCGCCAGCTTTAAGATTACTGAAGCGATGCTCCGTTACTTTATTAATCGCTTGAGCGGGCGGCTCCGTCTTTTCCGACCCGACATTATGGTCGCCGTACCAGTTGGCGCCACTTCGACAGAGCGTCGAGCGATCACTGACGCTTGTATCGCTGCCGGCGCCAAGAACGCCTTTCTCATTAAGGAACCAGTTGCTGCCGCACTTGGCGCCAATGTACCGATCGCGGCCGCCGAAGGGCACTTAATTATTGACATCGGTGGCGGAACAACAGAGGTAGCGGTTATCAGCCTAGGAGACGTTGTAGCCGCGACGTCAGTTCGGGTTGGCGGTGGCAAGATCGATCAGGCGATCACGACCTACATTCGTAAGAAGTATTCGTTAATTATCGGCGAACAAAGTGCCGAAAACCTTAAGATCAAGATCGGCACCGCCATGCCGCTCAAAAAAGAGCTGACGTACGAGTTGTCGGGTACCAACTCAGTGACCGGTTTGCCAGAGTCGGTGTTGGTGAATTCAAACGACGTCATGGCCGCCTGCCAAGAAGAGCTCAAAGAGATCATTGACGCCGTTAAGGCCGTGCTGCAAAAGACTCCGCCGGAACTAGCGGCCGATATTATGGATAAAGGCATGATTATGACTGGTGGCGGTTCGCTGCTGCGTAACCTCGACCAGCTTTTCACGAAAGTAACGGGTGTACCGTGTCAGTTGGCCGAAGAACCGCGCTTGTGCGTGGTCAAAGGAACGGGGATCGCCGTCGAGCACCTCGACGAGTTCCGCCGCTCTGTCTTGTGGGCCAAGCGATGAAATTCTATCTCGCCGGGCGTCAAAGCTTCATTAACCGGATAGGCGGTCTGCGAGATACCTTGGAACAGAATGGTCACACCACAACGCTTGATTGGACAAAAGAGCCTAGCTATCAACCTTATGAGGCAAATAAAGTAGCTGCTGCTGATTTTGCCTCTCGAACAATCTTGGCGGTAAAGTCGGCTGATTTTTTTGTACTATTTTGGGACGAGTCTCTTTATGGTGCGCTTATCGAGCTCGGGATGTTCTTGGCCTCAAGAGAGACGACTGGCAAGGTCTTTATCGTAGGGGATAAGAATCGGGTGTGTCTTTTCGAAACATTGCCAAATGTTGTTGTTTTGAGTGATGAGAGAGAAATCATCGATCGACTATAGTGCTCAGCTATAATTAGTCCACATGGAACCGATCACAATTCTCGGCTGCCGGGTCGATAACGTCGACTGGACGGATATCGACGCGTTCTGTGCCGAAGCGCTCAAGGGAACCACACCCAAGCACATCGTTACTATTAACGGCGAGCAGATCTTACAAGCACAGAAAAATTCCGAGTATCAAGTCGCCCTTAATTCCGCCGACCTTATTATTCCCGACTCGACCAACGTTGTGTGGCTTAGTGCGCTTCGCGGCACACCGCTCAAAGCAGTTACTCCAGGATCCGACCTGACGCTTCATCTTGCGAAGCTCGCAAGCGTTACGGGTCAGTCGATCTTTTTACTCGGCTCGCAAGAGGGGATTGCCGCAAAAGCCGGAGGGCAGCTACAAAAGCTGTATCCAACACTCGTAATCGCCGGAACAAGCAGCGCCAACCCTGACGACGAGTGGATAGTTAATGATATCGCCAAAAGCGGGGCAGCGATCGTGCTGATTGCCTACGGCGCCCCGACACACGATTTGTGGATTCAGAAGAACATGGGTTCAACAGGAGCAAAAATTCTAGTCGGGATCGGCGGTACGTTTGACATGCTGGCTGGTCGATTGCCTCGAGCACCGCAGTGGATGCGCACGCTGCACCTTGAATGGTTCTGGCGCCTCCTCCTTCAACCGCAACGAATCGTTCGGATCTGGAAAGCGGTCGTGGTTTTCCCGTTGAAAGCGCTCTTGTTCAAGTAGTGAAAGTATCGTATGATTGCTTAGTACCAGGCTAAGTGAGCCTGGGCTTTTTCTTGAAAGGCAATGACTTTCAACTAAAAGAATTTGAAAATTTTTAGCTACAATAATAATCAAAGGAGAATAAACAAGTATGGCTATTTCACCGTTTGCCGCCGCAATCAACCAACTCGCAGACGAGCGAGGCTTGCCACGTGACGTCATCGTCGACTCGATTCAAGCAGCTGTCGCCGCCGCTTACCGCAAAGAGTACGGCCACCCAGAACAAGAAGTCCGTGCCGAGATGAACGAAGAAACCGGCAAATTTCACGTTTACCAGCAGTTTGAAGTCATCGACCCGGTTGCTAAGGCCGAGGAGCTTAAGAAAGCAGCCGAGGAAGCAGGGGAGGAACCAAAAGACTTTTTCCAAAACACTCACGCCCAACTTACTGTCGAAGAGGCCCAGGAACTAAAAAAGGGCGCTAAGATAGGTGACATTGTTGAGGTCGAGCTTGAACAGCACGATGAGTTCGGCCGTATCGCCGCCATGACCGCCAAGCAGGTTATCTCCCAGCGCTTGCGCGAAGCCGAAAAGGAGATTCTCTTCGCCGAGTACAAAGAAAAAGAAGGCCAGCTCATCAACGGATACGTTCAGCAGGTTGAGGGCCCGAACGTTATTCTTAATATCGGTAAGTTGAACGGCCTCATGATCGCCTCAGATCAGATTCCAAATCAGCACTACTTCCCAGGCCAGCGCCTGAAGGTTTTGGTCTACACCGTGGAAGAGACCGCTCGGGGACCACGAGTTCTCGTTACACGCTCCAGCGCCGACTTTATTACCAAGCTTTTCGAGCTCGAAGTACCTGAGATTGCCGCTGGTTCGGTGGAAGTTCGCGCTATCGCTCGAGAAGCCGGTACTCGAACGAAGATGGCTGTTGCCTCAACCCAACCCGGTCTTGATCCGGTCGGTTCGTGCGTCGGTCAGCGCGGCACCCGTGTTCAAGCCGTTCTGAGCGAGATCGGCGACGAAAAAATCGACATCATTTCCTTTGTCGAATCCGACGAAGAACTAATCATGAACGCCCTTTCGCCAGCTAAGGTCGAGAAGATCACCTTGAAGAAGAAAGCAAAGATCGCTGAAGTTGTCGTTCCGGAAGATCAGCTTTCGCTCGCAATCGGTAAAAACGGTCAGAATGTCCGCTTAGCTAGCAAGCTGTCGGGCTGGGAGATCGATATAGTCAAGACCGACGGAACGAAAGCATCAAGCAAGCCAGCAGAGAAAGACGCTGACGAACTGATTAAAGAAGCCGAGAGCGCTGAGGACAATAAGGAAATCGCCCAAGCCCAAGAAGATATGGCCGCTGCCGAAGCTGCTGTTGTACCAACAGAAGCGGAAACGACCATCGCTCCTGACAGTGAAGCAGTTGTCGAAACTGAGAAAGTGGAGACGGCCTCGACCGAAGAGGATGCCGTCAAGGACACTTAACAGCATTTGTCAAGTTTCCTTTACATAACCAGTTGATTAACAGGTTAAAATTAGACAGAATGACTCCTGACTTTCGGGAGTCATTCTGCTAGAATGCAACCATGAATAAGGAATTCAATGCTTTCGACCGTTTGAGCGAAACTGCTCAAAAGATCATCCACGATTCCGAAACGTTTGCCCGTTCAATGGACGCGGGTATTAATACCGAACACCTCCTTGCGTCCTTAGCGAGTACACCGGGGACAATCTCATACGATGTACTACGAGAGCTAATGATTAGCCCTGAACGTATCGCGTTTATTCTTCACAACCGGAACCAAACGCTTAAACCATCCTACGGAATGTCACCCGATATGACCCGTATCCTCAAAACAGCGTTCCAGAAAGCGTATTACTACGGCACACCCTCTGTCGACTCTGAACACCTCCTCCTGGCCCTCACCTTAACCAAAGATTGTAATGCGTATCAGGTTTTAAACGAGCTTGGTATCGATCCAAAAATCTTGCGCGATCAGCTTGAACAGTACTTTGATCAGCTCAATCAATCCGCCGAAACGGAGAACGCAGCGAGCGACGAGGTGCCAGATCTTATTGAGCCTGGCCAAACTTTTCCGGCAGAAACAAAGCAAAATCCGCCAAAACCGAAAAGCGCCTTGGAATATTTTACAAACGACCTCACTCGAGCAGCAAAACAGAACAAGCTCGATCCGATGGTTGGTCGCACAAAAGAATTGCGCCGGATGACGCAAATCCTGGTACGCCGAATGAAAAACAATCCCGTCCTGGTTGGCGACCCAGGTGTGGGGAAGACGGCGATCGTCGAGGGGTTGGCAACAAAAATCGCTGCCGGCGACGTGCCGCACCAGTTACTCAACAAGCGTGTTCTCAGCCTTGACTTGGCGCTCCTTATCTCTGGAACCACCTATCGTGGCCAATTCGAAGAGCGCGTCAAGAAACTCGTAGACGAGATTATCAAAGCCGGTAACGTTATTCTCTTCTTGGATGAGATTCACACGATTGTCGGGGCTGGCGCTGCCGAAGGATCGATGGACTTAGGAACGATCTTTAAACCAGCCCTTGCTCGGGGACAGCTACGTCTCATCGGCGCCACCACTACTGAAGAATTTCGTAAACATATTGAAAAAGATCCGGCGCTCGAACGTCGACTGCAAAAAGTAGTCGTCGACGAACCGTCGGTTGAGGAATCGATCGCAATTCTCCAGGGTCTAAAACACACCTACGAAAAACACCACAACGTCACTATTGATCAGGATGCGATTATCGCCGCCGTAGAACTTGGTAAGCGCTACATTAATGACCGCTTTTTGCCCGATAAAGCGATCGACCTCATCGATGAAGCGGCCGCTGCCACTCAGCTAGAGGAGCGGGAGATAAAGACGTCTAACAAGCTGATTCAGCTCGAAACCGAACGAACCAAGGCAATTGAAGAGCATAAAACAGCCGCTGAAAACTTTGACTACAAAAAAGCTGCTGAGTGGCGCGTTTTAGAATTGCGTTTAACAAACGAGATCGAGCGACTCAAGGCCAAGCAGCCGAAGCGCACCAAAGCCCATACCATTACTCGAGAGGATATTGCGCAGGTTGTTTCACTCTGGACTGGTGTGCCGGTCACTGCCCTCAATAAAACCGACCGGATCCGGCTCGGGGACCTTGAGACGATTCTGAAGCGCCACATCATCGGTCAAAACGAAGCAATTACCGCAATCTCTCAGGCCGTGAAGCGTTCGTCAGTCGGTGTGGCCGACCCCAATCGTCCGCTTGGTTCGTTTATCTTCTTAGGCCCGACCGGTGTCGGTAAGACCGAGCTTGCCAAAGTATTGGCCCGGGAGGTATTTGGTCGAGATGAGGCACTCATCAAGATTGATATGAGTGAATTCATGGAGCGCCATAACGTTTCTCGACTCGTTGGCGCCCCGCCAGGGTACGTCGGTTACGACGATGCTGGAAAGCTCACAGAAGCAGTCCGCCGCCAACCGTACTCGGTCATCTTGCTCGACGAGATCGAAAAGGCTCACCCCGATGTTTTTAACATGTTGCTACAGATCATGGAGGACGGGTACCTAACCGACGCCAAGGGTCGGCGCGTCAGCTTCCGCAACGCGATCATCGTGATGACTTCTAACATCGGTATGAGCGAACTGAATCGCCAAGCGGCGATCGGCTTTAAGCGGTCTGACAGCAACGCTGACGGCCTCGAGAGTCGCTACAACGAGATTAAAGAGCAGATCATGGATAGATTAAAAGAACATTTTCGTCCAGAGTTCCTCAATCGGCTGGACCGCGTCGTTGTCTTTCGTCCGCTTGGTAAAGAAGATGTGGAGCGGATCGTCAACCTACAACTTGAAAAACTCGCCGACCGCCTCATCCCCGAGGGGATCACTCTTCAAGTAGCCGAATCTGCGCGAGAGTTCTTAGCTGAGAAGGGTTTTGACCCACAGTTTGGCGCCCGTCACGTCCGAAGGGCTATCACCGAGTTTATTGAGAACCCACTTTCTGACCTGCTCCTCAGCGGTAAGCTCAGCAAGAAATCACCGGTTCGCATCCTCAAAAAAGGCGCCAAACTTGCCCTCGTAAAGTAGCCGTCTATCGATTGATTTTGAGCAGCGTTAGCTGCGAGAAACAAGGCGGAAATAACATCCTTGTGCCTTGACTTTCGACCCGCGATATAGTAGGGTGGGTGCGTCACACAGGAGGTGTGAAAACGCACATGAACGGAATCACTAGACAAGTTCGAGGCGGCGCGATCGCGATCGGCCTGGCCGCCGTCTACCTCGCTCTGCTGTACGAGTACGGTCGGCGGCGGGAAACGGTCGAGTTTCTATTTGACCGGTGGACGATCTATCAGGCGAGTTGCCTGAAAGTCGCGCTCGCGGCGCTGATCATCTCGATCGTCCTTTCGCTTTTCCTTTGGTTTGGCGAAAAGAGCCGCCGAGCCCGTGAGCATCACAAGAGACGTCGAGAAACCGCTCAACGACGATACGAAAGGGTACAGAAACTGTTCGCCCAGATGGGGTGTGACAGCAACGGTTACCCTATCCAGAATTGACGACTCACGCCCCGCGCTGCAGCGCTTACGCAGCCGGGGCTTCTTTTTACAACTTTTGTTCGGGTTTTCCACTTTTCCACATGTAACCCGTTTCTTCGGCCTTTGTTTGGGGATAACTAGTTATTTTTATAAAAAGGCCGCACAGTGTGTTTGTGCGGCCAGACGCTTGGCGAGAGGTCAGGGGGCGGGATCGAACGGGATGAGACCGAGGCGTGTTGCCGCGCGAATGGCCTGGATCCGGTTGCGGACCCGCAGCCTTTCATAGATGTTGGCCAGATGAAAATCGACCGTCCTTTTGGAGATCACCATCCGGTCGGCGGCTTCTTGGCTGGTGCAGCCTTGGGCGATCAAAGCCAAGACCTTGACCTGGGTTGGGGTTAAAGTTTCTCGAGATACACCCTTGCTCATATTTGATGTCCTTCCGTACCCGTCTCGGGCACGGCTGCTCGTTACTTTAGCAGAAATTTCGCCGACAGTCGAGCCTTGTCCGCCGACTATATTGCGAGGGAGGCGACGAGCAGGGGTACAGACTTGAGCTAATTCTGCGCCCTTGACTGTTCGGTATTTGTTCGCATACAGTAGAAAAAAGGAGGCGGATGAGCGAAGTAAAAACACGGGTAGGGGAGTCGGTAAAAGTGGTGGCGAGCTTTTCGCCAAACAGGTTTAAAGTGCACTTTTTCAATTGGCGCGATCGCACTTACCAAGTCCAATCGATGAACCTTTTTCACATCGCTCGGGACGGTAACAAGAAGCTGTATCACTTTGCCGTAACTGCTGCCGGTAACTCGTACGAGCTCGTCTACAACCCGGTCACACTCGATTGGCAGCTCGAAGGCGTCGTCAGCGCCTAGCTTTGGCCGCAGCGGCCGATATCGACATGGAAAGCCGCAAGATTCTCCACGTCGACATGAACAGCTACTTCGCCACGCTCGAACAGCAGGCGTATCCCAACCTGCGAGGGCGTCCGATCGGAGTAGCCGGGAAGGGGAGCGGGGAACGAACAGTCGTCACAGCGGCCTCGATCGAGGCTAAAAAGTTTGGCGTCCGTTCAGGGATGTCTAGCTGGGAAGCGAAGCGTCTCTGTCCCGAGCTTCTCATCGTCCCCGCTAACTACGATCGGTACATTTTTACGAGTAAGCGGATATTTGCCTTATTAGAGCGCATCAGTCCAGTTATTGATGTCTTTTCGATCGACGAGGCCTTCGCCCGTCTTGACCCTGCTACAACGTGGGAGGAGGCCGCCCAGGCCGGCAGACAGTTCAAACAACTGATCAGGCGATACATCGGCGAATGGGTGACGTGTTCGGTCGGGATTAGCTACGGCAAAACGCTCGCCAAGCTCGCCTCCGAGATGCAGAAGCCCGACGGCCTAACACTCATTCGACCAGAGGATTTTCCCAGAATCGCCCAGACTACGCCAATCGAAGAGCTCTGCGGCATCGGCTATCGCATAGGCCCCCGCCTCAATCAAATTGGCGTTTCGACGATTCAAGAGCTCGGCCGGGCACCAAAAGATCTGCTGATCAAAATGTTTGATCCATATACCGGTACCTGGCTGCACGATATCGGTAACGGTCATGACCGAGACATCCTTCGATCGTTTCGCTCGCTGCCCCAAGAAAAATCCGTCGGCCACTCGTACACCTTACCGCGCGATATTCACAGCTTAGAGGACGCCAAGAGAACACTCTTATTACTGAGCGAGCGCGTTGGTGTTCGCCTCCGACGCAAGGGTTTGATTGGCCGGACAGTTTCGGTTTATGTCCGGTTCCATGATCGCGGCGGCTGGGGCCAGAGCGCCACACAAAAAGAATATATCGACGACGGCTA
>JALHMV010000013.1 GCA_022843855.1 Patescibacteria group bacterium | reverse complement strand
CGCGCCCCGAGGTGGTAGAGGCCGGTGTCGTTGTCTTGCCAGTAGCCGGCGTAGCGGATGGGGAGCGGGAAGGCTTCGGTTTTGGTTACAATCTTCCCCCATTCGTCGTATTCGTAAGAATTAACGGCGGAGCCGCTACTGGTACGGACTTGGACGATGCCGCCGAGGCCATCGGTAACTGGATAATAGTTGTCGGTGCCGCGGGTAATCTTGAGAAGTTGCCCTTGCGAGTCGTACGAGTATTTGGCGATGACGGTATTACTGTTGTCCAGCTCGGCCGTCAGCTTGTCGCCGTCGTATTGATAATTAATATCGCTTGCGCCGGTCTTGATCCGCTTACTGCGGCGTTTGTTAGCGTCGTATTTATACTCGTAGACAGTGCCGTCCGGTTGAGTGATCTTTGTCAGATAATCGTGGGTGTCGTACTCGTAAACCGTCGTATTGGGCAATCCAAACTCATTGGTAGCGTTGTAGGAAGCGAGAATCTCGGAACCGGAGCGAGCGAACCCGGAGAGCCGGATCTCATCAAACGTCACATCGGCGAAGTGGGCCGGGGTCGCTTCGGTGGTGGCACCGAAGCCGATCTTCGGTGACCGGCCGACCCACGGCGAGTCGCACGGCAAGTCGGGATCGCAGAAATACGGCTGGCTGATGACTGTTTTGTGCTGGCCGTTGACGTAGAGGCTGGCGGCGTTGCCGTTCCAAACCGCGGCCAGATGCAACCAGGTGCCGTTGGTCCAGGTGAGCGGTTGGCTGGTTGTGATAGTGTAGTTGCCGCTGCTTCGCTTGTAAAACAATTGGAGTCGGTTGGTGGCGGTCTTCTGGAGACGGAGAACAGTGTCGCTGTCGACGTAGTGGTCAAAGAAAACCCGAGTATTGGCATCGTTGTTCCAGTGCGGCTTGACCCACATCTCGACGGTACCGGTATTGACGTTAATATTACTTGATGAAGAGAACTCTAAGTGGGTTTGCGGATCGAGCTGTATGGCTTGGGTGCCGAATTTACCGCTCTCATAAACCGGCGTGTAGTTTTGGTTGGGGTTAACGGCTTTGCCTGGCTGATTGTCGCGGGCGTTAATCAGATTGGTGTTGAAATGGGCGAGAAAATTGACCCGGTCGGCTGTGTCGCGACTGGTCAAATTGCCGCCGGCGTCGTAGCCGAAGTACTCGGTAGCAGTGCCGACGGTTTTCTTGATGAGGCGATTACCGTCGTAGGTAAAGGTGGTAGTCAGACCGGGGGTTTCGATGATTTGCGTAATGTTGCCGCCGGCGTCATAGGCGTAGGTCGTCGTCTTGGCGGCTGAGATACTTTTCTTGAGTTGGTTGAAGTTGTCGTACTCGTAGTCAACAACGGTCGGGGCGCCGCCGTTTTGAGTAGTCTTGATTTGGGTTCGGTTGCCGTTCGGGTCGTACTGGTACTCGTACCTAAGAAAGACGGTGCTGGCTTGGGAGTGATCGATCCGTATCACCCGAGCGTTGTTGTCGTAGACGTAGTCGACAACGTCGCCGTTCGGTTTTTCCAGTTTGGTTAGTTGGTTGTTTTTGTTGCGCGTGTACCGAGTCGTCAGGCCCCCGACAGTGACAGTTGTGACTTCATCGGTGGCGGAATAGGTGTGGTTAATCGTCTCGCCGGTCTGGTTGTTGATGACGGTCAGATTGCCGCTGTTATCGTATTGGTAGTCGATTGTTTTGTTTTGACCGGTCTGATCGTTGATCTCTCGAGTCAGTTGGCCGGACTTGTCGTAGTCGTACTGATGATTCTTGCCGTTCTCTTCGATTTTTTTGAGGTTGTCGGTGTTGTCGTATTTGTAATCAGTGTTTTGGTTCTGGTGGTTGGTTTCTTGAGTAATCCGGTCGGTACCGTCGTAGGTGGCGCTGCTTTTACGCGAGTTCGGATCAGTAATACCTTTGGGATTGCCGTGAGCGTCGTACTCGATCTTACTCTCAAAACCGTACGGGTTGATCGTTGTCTGAGAGCGATTGACTTTGTCGTAAGCGTACGTCGTCTTGAGGCCGTTGGGCGTAACGGCTTGCAGCAGATTGCCGTTGGCGTCGTATTGGTACGTCGTCTGGCGGTTGGTTTTGGCTTCCTTGACGGAGAGGATGCGGCCGCGAGTGTCGTAGGTGTAGGTAAACTTAAAGTCGTCCGGATCGAGGACAGTCTCGGTGCCGTTTGGTTCGACCTTACTGAGTTTGTTGCCGTTGGCGTCGTAGGCGTAGGTCGTGTCTTTGTTCAGCGAATCGGTGACCTTCAGTAGGTTGCCGCGCGCGTCCCAGTCGTACTTGAGAACCTTGCCCTCAGGAGTGGTCTCCGTCAGCGGCAATCCGGTTGGCGTCGGCTGAGAGATGTCGGTGTAGGTGAAGGTTGTAGCCTTCTCGACGCGAGGGCTGGGGATGGTGCCGCGCTCTAGCGAAACCGAGTCGAACCACGCTTTGGCGACGGTGCCGGTCGTGTTGCTGCGGGCTCGCATAAAGACCTCGCTCGTCCAGTACGGTAAGCCGGTTTGGGGGTTGCTAGTTGGGGTGCGAAAACTGAAATACTTCTCCTCCCAGTCGGCTGAGGAGTATTGGTTGGGATCGAGGATGGTCGAGCCAATTTGATTGCCGCGGGTATCGTAGTGGATAACGGCGACTTGAATAAAGAAGTTGCTGCTTATCTCGTTCTTATGCTTCCAGCTGAGAACATAATCGGTATCGGGCAGCGGACGCGTCGCTTCGTCGATCGATTGAAAGACGTTGACCGAGCCAGCGCTGGTGTTGTTGTTAAAGCCAACGTACTGGGATTTGATTCCGTCGGTGAAGCTACTGGTGTCGACGCCGTAAACTCGTTTGTTCGAGCCGAGTCCAAGCCCGCACCAGTAGTTTGCCACATCGCGGATGTTCAGCCCGACGCCAGTTTCGGGATTCCAGGTCTCTGCGCCGCAGGTCACATCGTAACCGGTAGTGGCGTCGCGAGTTGCCGTCTCGAAGCCCGGATTGTGGATTAGATTGATGTTGCCGTCGAGAACGCCTTTGCGGATCAGATTGCCGTTGGTGTCGTATTGGAGCGTTGTTTGCGTGCCGTTGCCCGAGTAGCTATCAACCAAGCGCCAGTTGCCGGTGTCGTAGCTCGAGATCGCGTAACTGTTCTTGAGCGTTAGTATTTTGTTTTCGTCGTACTGGTAAAAAAGCAGACCGGAGATGTCGTCATACGCTGAGGCGTCAACGTTCTCCGCCGGATCGGTGGTGGCGTGCAGCAGAAAGTCGTCGTTGTAGTCGTACTCGGTCTTGGTGCGAAGGGTTTGGTTCTGATTGTTGGTCAGCTTCGGCCCGATCTCGCGGTAAACAAGACCGGTTTGGAAGTAGGGATTGGTGCGGTAGAAGTAATCGGTGAGGTACTTTTCTTGATCGCCGCCCTCTTCGTAAAATTTTGGAGAAGTAACTTTGGTCAGCCCCGCCGACTGGTAGTTGATATTCGTTCGCTTGTTTTCGGCGTCATATATATCGGTTACACGCTTACTGCTGTCGTAAACGAACGTCGTGGCGTTGTTCCGTCCGTCGACGATCGAGTCGAGACGGTGCGCGGTGTAATTGAAGGTGACGGTCGCGATCGGGTTTTGCTGACCGTACTTTTCAAATCGCAGCGTCTTGAGATCGCCGGTGTCGTACGAATAGGTCACCACCCCGCCGTTAGTGTTTTGGTAGGTGGGGTCTTCGGTGTTGTAGTCCTCGACCCTTGAAAGCCGTCCGCCAGGGCCGTCGTAATAGAGCTTTACCTTCTTACCCGAGTTGCCTTCGATTGAGGTCAAGTTGCCGGACGTATAGTGGTAAGTAATTGTGTTGCCGTTGCGATCCTTCTCCTCAAGAATTCGGCCAGTAGAGTCGAACGTGGAGGTGAGGGCGCTGTTGGACTTGGCTACGTATGTGTTTGTCCCCGAGTCGTATTTGAGGCCCCAGTGTAAGCCGTTCGGCCGACGATTTGACAAGCGATAGAAGCCGCTCGAAGCGTTGTACACGTCGTCAACGTAGTTGCCGTTGCCGTCTTCATCTCGAAAGGTAAAGCTGGTACCGGTTTCGTCGATGTAGAGAACCGTTTTACGATCCTGCGACGGAACAAGGCGTTTGTTGGCCGAGATCGTCCAGCCGTAGCCGAATCTATCGTCGTAATTATCCTGAGCGTTGTAAGTGTGGCTGAGCGAGACGTCCAAGCCGCGATCCTGAACCGACAGACTGTTGAAGTTAAAAACTAGATTGCCGGTGGCGACGTTGACCGCGCCCGTACCGAAGGCCAAAGGTGTTGAGACGGAACGCCACCAGGGCTTGGCGCCAAGCATTGCGGGTGGCGCCGGAGGCGGGTCGTTTTGCGGGCGGTGATAGACGATGATATACGGATCGAAGCGCCGATTCTGATCGTTACTGTAGAATTTTGACAGAAAGTTACGCCTCGACACGGTTGGGTCGTGACCGCGCAGCGAAAGCCCGTAGTTGGGCAGACTACTGTTGTACCACCCGCGCACAAGATTGGTTACATCAAAGTTCCACCAGGCGTAGGTAATGTTGTGAGCGTAACTATCCTCAAACGTTGCCCCGACCGACGGCTGGTTGTTCCAAGTGAGCGAGGCGGGATCCCAGTTTTGGGTGACCCCGTAGAGCTTGATCCGGGGGATAGAGGCCCGCTCCTCTTGCATCGTGATAGCAAACGTTGCCCCGTCGATTGCCTGACCGCTCGGGATACCGCTGGTCTCAAACTTCAAGAAACCGCGCGCTTCGCCGTTGCTCGTGTGACCGACCGGCAGGATGTTTTGATCCCGATGTGGTGTTTCCGGCCGACCCTCGAGGACGTAATTCGTGGCAGTATTGGCGTCGCGATTTAGTACGATGGTCGGGTCGATCACCACCGGGTAGCCGCGTTCAGCCGGCGGCAGGAAACTGTCGGGAATGGTAAAACCGATCTCGTAGGTCGAGCCAGCGATCAGCTCCAACGTATAGTCAGTAAAGATCGGGTCGCCGCTGATCGGCTGGATAATCGACGGTCGGGGCAGCGACCAGATGCGGGTAGCGGCGCCGTCTCGAATCTCAACGTCGCCAAAAACCAGGCTAGCCTGCCAACCTGCCGGTAGCACCGTCCGATACTTAATCGTTCGGTTGCTGGGTTCGGCCCAGAGGACAAGTTCGCCCTTAACCGAGTCGGGGCCAACGGTGTAGCGAAGGTCGATCCCGGGCAAGGCGCCTGGGTAGGTGAGACTATTGGCCGAGGCCGCTGCTTGACTGGCCTGTGAGTTCTGCAAGGTAAACCGAGCCTGGTGGCCGTTCTCGCGAATCGTCAGAAAGTCGTTACCCAAATTTTTGGCAAACTCGACGGTGTAGCGATTAGCGGCGTTGCGATAAAATGGTGTATCGGCGTCGCCGGTTACGAGGTTATTATCGATCGGTTGCCAAGCGCCCTCGGAATCCCGATAGTGAATCGATTGCGAATGAACTTCGGTCCAGCCTCGACCGCCCGGCGCCTGATACGAGCGAGACTGAGCTGTCCGCTGGGCGACTTGTTCGGTCGCACCGGCCAACGCCAGCGCTTGGGCTTGAGCAAGCTTTTGGGCATCGGCTTCGGCGCCAGTGGCGTGGGCTTGGGGGCTAAAAAATGGTGCTGAAGGCAGCACCAATGTCGCAACAATGAGCCATAGAAAGCTCCTGTGGAGGCCAGAGCGCACCCGTTGGTTCACGATGCCTTTCTCTTCATTGACAATGGCACCGTACTGGCAGGCTCTACGCTTGTCAATGGCGATCGTGTTAAGCGGGTGGTGGGGTGGTGTTTTTGCGGGTGCGCAAGAGGGATTTTGTTCGCGGAGAGGCAGGGATGTTGAAGCTCCTGTGGCATGTCGCCAAGTCGCTTGCGCACCCATTCGCTGACCGCGAATAGGATTCTCTGTACCCTGCCCACAAGAAAACCCGCCAGAAGGCGGGCATTCTTGTGCGGAGAGGCAGGGATTCGAACCCTGGGTCCGCCTTACGGCAGACAACTCATTAGCAGTGAGCTCCATTCGGCCACTCTGGCACCTCTCCATGTTTTCAACATTCTCGCTCGGCAATAGCCTCGAGCAAAAAACGGAGCCAGTGTGTCCGCCCGGGCGACTGTTTGTCGCCCGTCGGCTGCTGCGCTCGCTCGCAGCCAACCCACTCTGGCACCTCTCCATGTTTTTAACAGACTAATTTTAGCTGATTGCTTACCTGAAAAGAAGGGTAGCGCCAGCACAAAACACGGGGCAAATGTCTTGACCTTTAACCTGTTAACTGGTATAGTCCGGACATCACGTGTCGGGTTACACCCGGCACGGGCGCACGGTAGGAGACAATAGAGTAATGCAGAAAATCGCTTTGGCCCTTCTTGGGGCTCTCGTCATCGTGCCGACGTCCGCGTCGGCCCAGAACATCGACGACCTCGGCCACAATGGTCGTCCGCTGACCGGTCGGGAGCACCCGGTCGAAGTGCAGATCGTGGAGAACACGTGGTACAATCGGTACCCCAGTCTCTACTCAGTTTGGGGGTTGATCCCCAGATTTTCGCAGCAGATATTGGCGGCTAATCGGGGAGCGGTGATTGCCGAACCGACCGCTCGGCTGCTCGCCGAAAACCAAGAGCGTCTCGACCTGGAGGCAGCGAAGTTCGTCGATGCGAACTCGTCGATCTTCGAGCGACGCTCGATGCGCCCGGCGGAGTGGTTCCTCAGGGTCTCCCTGACGGGGAGTGCAACAACCGACTCACAAGGAGTCGGCGTCCGAGTTGGCAGCACCCGCGTCGGTCTCCAGACTGAGGGCGGTACGTCGACGGCGATCGCTCGCTTCGAGTTGATCCGCCGCCGGGATATGGTCACCATCGCGACTGAGACAGTCAGGAAGGTCTACAGCTCGACGAACATCGTCGGACTGTCAGCCGACCGTTTCGGCTTCTTCAGCCGCAGCCAAGCGCTGGCGTTTAGCCAGAGCTCAAACGGCGGATATCGCCGTGGTCTGGTCTCGACCGGCCAAGTGCTCGAGGCCTCGACAGAGGCAATTCGGAAGTTGCTCGAGCACCTTCCCTAAGCACCTTCCCGTCTGCCCAGCCGGCTCAACCGGCTGGGCATTTTCTTTACCTAATTTGACAAACAAGCCTCTCGGTCGTTAACTGAGGGTCGGGGTACGACCCGCGACTCGCGGGCGCTCCGTTATATTTTTGTCCTTTATGTTTACAAACAAAGATGCCGGCCCTTGTGACCGGCTTCTTTGTTGCCCTAAAACGCTTCATCGCCAGGTTGGTTCCTGATAAAATACGGGTCTGGAGAGGTCGCATAGTGGGTTGGCTGCGAGCGAGCGCAGCAGCCGACGGAAACAAACGTTTCCCGGGGTCCACAATGCGAACAGTTTTTTGCTCGAGACTCGCCGAGCGAGAATGTTAAAAACATGGAGAGGTCGCATAGTGGACTAGTGCGCCGCACTCGAAATGCGGTTGGCTCGCAAGGGTCTCGAGGGTTCGAATCCCTCCCTCTCCGCACTCGAGAAGACCCGGCTTTACGTCGGGTTTTTCGAGTATGGTGATAAGGACGAACCCTATTCGCAAAGCGAATGGGTGCGCAAGCGACTTGGCGGTAGCCAGAGGAGCTTCATCCATCCCTCCCTCTCCGCCACTCTGAGGAGGGATTTAGAAGATCGTTATCCCTCCCTCTCCGCGTTGGTCGGCTACAATGCATATATGCCGGACAAAAATATTAAGTCAGTCATCCGTGGCTACTCCCGTAAAAAGGAGGAGGAGCAAACTCAGCTTGTCGCCGAGGAGAACAATCTGCCGTATATCAACTTGGTCAATTATCCGTTTACCGGTGATGTCCTCGGTACAATCCCTCTCGAGACGGCCAAAGAGCTCTCAATCGTCGCGTTCCAGCGACTAGGCAACACCCTTCGCGTTGCCACGCCGCTTCCGCATAACCCCAAGCTGGCCGCCACGATGAACGCTCTCGGCCACGAACAGAACGTCGTTTTTGCGCCGCACATCTGCTCGCAGAGCTCGATCGAATACGCTCTGCGTCAATATGAAAAGCTGGTTAAGCGAACGACCGACACCCGCGCACGTGCGGAAACGAAGAGCGTCGAAGAGTTTATGAAGGAGATCGGGACGCTGACTGACTTTGCTCAGGCGCTCGGCAACGTCTCAACCACCACGCTCTTCGAGTCCATTCTGTCTGGGGCGCTGGCTTTTGATGCCAGCGACGTCCACTTCGAGCCGCAGAACGAACACGTCCGAATTCGGTTTCGTGTCGACGGCGAGTTAATCGAAGCTGCCAAGATTACTCACGGCGAGTATCACCTGCTCGCATCCCGAGTTAAGAACCTGTCCCACCTCAAGCTGAATCGTCTCATGGGACCACAAGACGGCCGCTTTGCAATTCAGGTTGGCCAAGGAAGGCTCGACGTTCGTGTCAACATTCTACCGGCTACCTACGGCGAAACTATTGAGCTCCGACTACTGACGGGCAAGGATTTGCTGGAGTTATCGAAGCTAGGTTTAAGTGACGGCGTTCAGGGCGCCATCGAACGCAATATTCAGAAAGAAAACGGCCTCATCATCGTGACGGGCCCGACTGGCTCCGGTAAGACAACAACGCTCTACGCGATTTTATCACTGCTCAATAAGCCTGATATCAAGATCATTACCATCGAAGACCCGGTTGAATACAAAATTGCGGGCATCGAGCAGATCGAAGTCGATCACGCCAGCGGCTTTGATTTTGCCAGCGCGCTTCGCGCAGTTCTGCGTCAAGATCCGGACGTTATTTTGGTCGGTGAGATTCGCGATAAAGAAACGGCCGAGATTGCGATCAACGCATCGCTGACCGGCCATCTGGTTCTGACAACGCTGCACACCAACTCAGCGGCCGCCTCATTTGCCCGCCTGATCGAGATGGGCGTACCAACCTACTTGCTTGCCGACGCGATCAGCCTGCTCATCGCCCAACGTCTCGTCAGACGGATGTGTAGTAATTGTCAGGGGAAGGGCTGCGCTGAGTGTAGTAATACCGGTAAGCGCGGTCGCGTGGTCGTCGCCGAATTCCTTGAGCCGTCCGCTGAGTTCGCCGCGCTGATTAAGCAGAAGGCAACGCTTAGCGAGTTTCAGGCGCTCTTTACTCGCCTGGGCAACAAATCGATGCGCGACGATCTGGCTGCCAAAAAAGCTAGCGGGGTCATTCCTCCTGACGAGACTGTTGATAATTAGGTTAGCGCGATAATGCGGCGAACGATCGGAGACCGGGGTTAGTTTTACGGCCCACCAACACCGCTACCACCGATGTTTGTGCCAAGCGTGCCAGCAAAACGCACGATAACATAGGCTAGCAGAACGATGACTATTCCGATAATGGCGTTGAGAACGCCGTTGCGGGCTTCGGTAGCTTTGGCAGCATCCCCGCCAGAAGTTATATATTTCACGCCGCTAATAATTAGGTAGATAAAGGCGATGAGGAAGATGATCGCCAAAACCCACCCCAAAACTCGACCAAGCACTGTATTAAAGATAGTCTGGGCATCATCCCCAGGGGCTGTTGTTATGAAAGAGAAGTCAAAAAAATTGGGGGCGGTTCCGTCTTGAGCAAATGCGGTTAGAAAAATATAGTCACTTATTTTGGTTAACATTTAGTCCTCCTATAGTTATTCTTGCCGTTTTCCGTGGCCTGTCAAGGGCTAGTTAATTTTCACTGTCTTCTTGTGCCAAGTGCCCTTGTCATCTCTCTGGAGAATGACAAGCTCTCCGCCCCGAAACACGCTCGTCGCTCCGCCGAGGCGGGCAACGTAGCTGTCGTCGCGTTTGGTCACCACTGCGTTAACGATGCCGTCGCCACCCTTAACGTACGCTCGAAACTCCTTGGGGCTGACGAGATAGATCGCAGTAAACGGACCGCTGCTGGTCGGATCGCCCCTGGCGGTATCGGTGGTCACAAACTCCAGCTCCTCATCGCTCAATGCTCCGTTACCGGGCGGTTTGTTGAGGCTGCGGATTTTATACGCAGCAGTGACAGCCTGGGGGTTGTTCTCGACTTTGTTTCCGGTACCTGGATCGATATTGACTTCGATACCAGTGACTGGGTCGATGTTTTGAAGCTGAATGTTCACTCCAAGCAGGTTAGTAAAGAAAGTGACGATGACAAACGCCAGTGTCGCGATAATAATACCGATGATGGCGTTGGTGATGCCATGCTTGGCCTGGGCGTACTTACTCTCGTTGCCGTAGGCGGTCGCCATCTGGATACCGGCGTAGACGATGTAGAAGAAGGCCGCGATCGCAACGATAACCAAAAGCAAATTAATGTAGTGGAGAAGCGACTGATAGACGCAGTGGTCGAGACTGGTGACGGCGAGCGAGTTGTCGTCTCGCAAGCACGGTGGGACGAAGTTGAAACGTTCCTTGAAAGTCATGTCAGCGACGCCCCAAGCCCAAAGGCAAACCGAACAATGACAAAAGCGAGCGTCGCGACGATCAGGCCGACAATCGACCAGAGCAGGTTGCTCCGGCCCTTAGCTGCTTGCGCCGGATCGCCACCGGCGGTGATAATAATATAGCCCGAGTAGATAATTCCCGAGAAGGCGGCGAGCGCTGCGAGGGCTGCCAGCCAATACACGAATCGATCGAACAACTGGTCAAGACTAAGTCCTGACAAGGAGGTACCTTCTAAGCTGACGGGCTCAAGAGGGTTGATCGCTCCGGTATCTTCCGCATGAACAAGGCCAACAGCGGCGGCGCCGATGTTGAGTGTCGGCAGAATTAAGCGAATCAACAACAACAAGCCCAACCCGGTCAGCGCGCCGGCGATTAGTTCTTTGGCGTGCGAGGCCTTGTCGGCTTGCCCCTGGCTCTGAACGTAGGTCAATCCGGCGTAGACAATAACAATCACCGCCACCAGGCTGGCGATAATAACTGAAAAATTGATGAGGTCGGTGAAATAGTCGTTAAAGGTATCGTATTTCGCATTGCCCCGATTGAACGGCAAACCGAGATTGATCTGGGCGTGAGCGGTGACCAACAACCAGCTTATCATGGGCCTTCTTTTAGCCGCTGGGCAGTCGTGTCAACCGCCGCCTGAACAGTCAGTTGTCCAGCCTGCACCGCCCGAATCATCGCCTGAATCTGACTATCAACAAACTGCCAATCGGGCTTGAGTACCGGCCGGGCATTAAAAACCTGTTTCGGGAATACCGGCGAGTTACCAAGCGAACTGCTCGACAGAGAATGAGTGTTTTTCCGTGACACATTCATGTACGCAACTCGAAGCGTCTTTGAGGCATAAAAATCTTGGTTGTTGCTGTTCACGAGATAGGTGATGAGTCTCCAGGCCAACCGGTTATTTGAGCTCGCTCTTGGGACAACGTGCGTCCAGTACGCCGCGAAATCAGTTCGCTCGTCGGTCGGCAGGACGATCGGCTGCGCTTGGGGCAGAGGGACGACCTGGACGCTGGAGACGGCATTGTCAAGCAGCAGAAACTCCTTGTATAAACCAGCGTACCCAATCAAGAGCGGTAACTCATCAGCAACAAATTTTTTAACCGGGTCGCCGAGCGATTCGTTCCATGTGTAGTTCGGATGATCGGGCCGAGAGAAGGATGTGAATAAATCGAGTGCTTTTGTCGCGGGAACAGTCCCGTCTCCAAGCGCGAGATTAAACACCACCTCTGTTGGCGTGTTGTAGAAATCACCTTTGAACTGCGAGAGCAGAGCGGTATAAATGTCAGTGGCTGCGTAGGTATTGTTCAGCGTCCCGAGCGCGATCGTAGGCTGACTGACAGTGGCTCCGTTTCTGATGGTAAGAAGTCGGACCCACTGCTCGAGCTCACCCCACGTACGGGGATAGGCGCTGAGTACCGGATCATTGGCGAGTTTTTGGGGGTGCTTGCTGAGTGTTTTATTAAGTGCTTGTTTATTGACAAATAAGACGAGGCTATCAACAGCTGTTGGCAGTCCGTACAGGCCACCCTGGTAGCTGTTCTGAGCAACAACCGCTTCCGAGAAGATGCGCTTGATCGCATCTAGTTCCGTCTCCTTTTTGCCGACTTGCCAACCTAAGCCCTGCGGCATCGCTGTGAGTTTTGAGGCGTGCTTGGGCAGCCAATCAGTCCGGATAAGCCACACGTCGGGTCCGTTGCCGGAAGCGATGGCGTCAACAACTTTGGCTTCGTAATCTTTGGCGTCGGTCGCCGCGACGTACTTAAACTCAACTGACGTACCCGGGTAGTCGGCGAGAAACCTTTTTACCATCTCGTCGTAAACTTTCTTCTCATCAAACGGCGACCAAACCTTGATCACCGGCGCCTGGGCCGGTTGGTTGGAACCGCTCCGAGCAGCGATAAACATGACAACCCCGAGGACAACCAGAAAGACAACGCCGATGAGTAAGAGCGCCCCCCGCTTCATCGTTAACGGACTCCCGCCGGGCAAAATCGAACGACTGTGATCATAAAAACAGCGTCTCGTACTTCGAGACGACTTTCAAGCGGCTGCCTGGCCGACTAATCGGCTTGGACTTTGAGGACGCGGGTTTTGGTTTTTTCTTGCTTAGGAATGGTGATCGTCAGGATCCCGTCGCGTAGTCTAGCTTCAGCTTTGCCAGCGTCAACGGAGACGGGCAAGATATACGAGCGCATAAACGAACCCCAGTAGCACTCTTGAACAAAGTAGTTCTCACGCGCCAGCTCTGTGTCGTTCTTACGGGTACCCTTTATGCTGACAATCTCATCGGTAATAGCGATCTCGAGGTCGTCGATATGAACACCGGCGATCGGGGCCTTAATAAAGATAGAGTCTTCATCCTGATAGGCGTCGATGGCCAACTGACCCTCTTCTTCCTCAAGCCACTCGTCGCCCTGGAGCTGTACTTCGTTTTTCGCCATCGTAGATTTATTATGTCGGCGTACAATGAGGGAGTCAATGACAAGGCGGGGGCGTAAGGGACGGCCGCACGCGACTCGGAGTCCGCTCGGGCTGCGACTACTGTTGCCGGTCAGCTGCCTCGGCTGCGATCAGGAAAGCGATTGGATCTGCGACACCTGCCGGAAAAATCTCGAGCAACCACGCCCCAATCAATGCGTTGCGTGCGGTAAAGCCGGACGCGACGGCCTCTGCGCTCGGTGCCGGACAAATCTCAAGGTCGACGGTGTCACCTGTATGCTGGCGTATCGCGATCCGGCCGTTCGACGCCTTATCTACGCCGTAAAGTTTGGTGGTGCTATCGATGGACTCACCTTTTTCGCGACCGTCTACGGTAGCCGCCTCCTGCGTCACCTACCGGATGCCGATTGGTGCGTCTGCCCGATCCCGCTCTCGCGCGAACGTGTTCGGGAGCGTGGCTTCAACCAGGCCTTGGTGCTCTCAGAACAGCTCGGCTGGCCGTTTGAAATCAGGGAGCTGCTGGTTCGCCAGCGACACACAAGACCTCAGGCTGAGCTCGACGGACAAGACCGCGCCCGAAACGTTCGGGGGGCGTTTCGGGTCACCGATCGCGTCCCACCGTTGGTACTGTTGGTTGACGACGTGATCACGACGGGCGCGACGCTTCGGGCGGCCGCCGGGTGCCTCCGGAGAGCCGGAGCGAAAACGATTTGGGCCGTCACGATCGCTCACGGGTAACATAAATCGAACGGCTCGTCAGCGAACCTATTTGGAATCTCTTCAGATCAAGCAAAAACCGCCACGAAGGTGGCGGTTTTTACCTTGGTGCGCTCGAGAGGATCGGTCGCTAGGCTCCCAAATCTCCTCGCATACTCGTCGATTGCGCACCTTCGGTTCGATCCAGTCAAGGCCCATCAACAAAATACCCCACAATTTGTGGGGTATTTGTACTGGTGCGCTCGAGAGGATTCGAACCTCTGACCCCCAGCACCGCAAGCTGATGCTCTAATCCACTGAGCTACGAGCGCAAAATTTGTGAAACAGGCCTTGAATCACTCCCACATCTCACAATGCTTCGGAGGCGGTAGGGAGACGGTTCTTTATACCTCACGCACCACCAAGCGGTGGGGGTGAGATTCGAACTCACGGTGCTCTTGCGAACACACCTGTTTTCAAGACAGGCCCGTTCAACCGCTCCGGCACCCCACCGGTACCTATAATTATACCTGAAAAATAGGCTACTGTCTCGGGCTCACTACTTATTTCTTCTTACCCTTGCTCCGAACTGTCACCGTCGCTTTGGGCTTGGGCGGTTTGTAGGTTTTGAAGATGTGATACTGCTGGAAGATCTGGAAAAGCGTCGAGGTGACCCAGTAGACCGCCAGCCCGGCTGGGAAGCTCCGCGCAAAGAAAAAAGTCATCAGCGGAAACAGATAGATCATCTGCTTATTCAGCATGGCGGTCGGGTCGTTTGAAGCAGTTGACGTACTTGGCGCCTGAATCATCGAGGCGTAGTGCTTGCTTTGAATAAATTGCGCTAGCGCGGCCACCGTCGGCAAGACCCACGCTTCCGGCTTCGACAGATCTAAGCCGAAGAATGTCAGATTGAGCGTCTCGAGTTTGGGTGTAACAGAATAAAGCAGATCAGGGCGCGGTGTTGTCCCCAAGCCAATCATGAAGACTTTGTATAGAACAAAGATGATCGGTAGCTGGATAAGCGCCGGCAAACAGCCGGAAAACGGGCTAATGCCCTTTTCTTTGTAAAAGGCCAGCATCGCCTGACCCTGGGCGGCGCGGTCATCTTTGTATCGCTCTTGGAGAGCCTTGAGCTCATCCTGGTAGCCACGCATCTGCAGCGGACCGATCAGCGCCTTAGCCTGTAACCGCCACAAGAGGAGCTTCACCAGTATTGTTAAGAGGATAATCGCCCACCCGATACTATGACCGGGTACCAGCCACGCAAAAAAGACGAGGAGGTTGAAGAGCGGTTTGTAGAGGATGAATTCAAACAGTGTATTCATATGTGATTAGGGTACCGGATCGTGACCGGCGGGGGTAAACGGGTGGCATCGACTGATCCGTTTTAAACCGAGCCAGCTCCCCCGAATTACTCCGTGCTTTAGGATAGCTTCTTTCGTGTACTCCGAGCAAGTTGGGGTAAATCGGCAGGCACCGCCGATAAATGAGCGGAGCGGTCCGTGATCCGGCGACAGGGTTCTTTGATAACAAGTTATGAGGAAAGCGGCAATTTTTTTCGCCATTCGGTTAGCTCGGCTTCTAGTACGGCGAAAATCGTTTTTCGTGGCAGCCGATCAACTCGGACGACAACGTCGTAGGCCGAGACTTCTTCAAAAGCATGCATAAACAGGTGGGCGATGATTCGACGAATCCGGTTACGCTCAATCGCTTTCTTAGCCACCTTCCTACTAACGATAATGCCTACCCTTGGTTCTTTGAGGGTACGTGAGGCAGCGGCGAGTCGTAAAAACTGCCCGGTCCACCGATGGCCCTCCTTGAGAATGCGGGAAAACTCTGCCTGGCCCTTCAGGCGATTCTCCGCTCGAAGCATTACTTCGAGAGTACTCGACGGCCTTTGGCGCGGCGTCGCTTAATTACCACAACGCCGAGCCCTTTCATTCGGGCTCGAAATCCGTGTGTCTTTTTAGCATGTCGCTTGTTTGGCTGGTATGTCCGTCTCATTTGACTACCGATATTTTAACGCGTCGCGGTGGAAAAAGCCAGCCCCTCGCCGCCCTCTCCCAGATTGCATCCTGTGGAAAACTCCGGTACATTCGCCTCGATGATGGGTATGGCATTGTGGAAAGATATCCAGAACACTCTGGAAAACAAATACAGCCGCCCGAATTTCGTTACCTGGATCAAGCCCGCCAGTCTCAGTGAGGAAGGCGACGGCCTATTCACGGTTGTCGTTCCCAACGAATACGCCAAGAGCTGGGTTGAACGAAACGCCCTCAAAGATATCCGGGCGCTTATCGAGCCTCACTGTTCGGTCATCAACGACCTGCGTGTCGTGGTTGCCCAGTCGGCCGCTCCTTCAACAGAAGACTTACCGCTTCTTCAGGCCGAACCAGATCAGAGCTCTCCCGAGCCCACTTCCGAGTTAAAATCGGTGGATACAGCGCCTCCAAAGAGGTTTAATCCACACTACACGTTCGAGACGTTCATCGTTGGCAATAATAACCGGCTAGCCTTCGCCGCCGCACAAGTGGTCGCCGAACGGCCCGGAGAGGCCTACAACCCGCTCTTCATCTACGGTGGCGTTGGCCTCGGGAAAACCCACTTAATGCAAGCGGTTGCCAACGAAATACTAAAACGAGACCCGAATAAAAAGATCGCATACGTTTCCTGTGAGACGTTTACAACTGAGTTTATCCAGGCGCTGCAAAATAAAAAGATTGAGTCGTTTAAAAACAAGTATCGAAACGTCGACGTTTTTCTGGTTGACGATATCCAATTTCTCGCCAACAAAGAGGGGACCCAAGAGGAGTTTTTCCATACCTTTAACATCCTTCATCAGGCCAATCGTCAGATCGTTTTAACCAGTGACCGGGTGCCGAAAGAGATCCCCAACCTTGAAGAACGACTAACCAGCCGGTTTGGTTGGGGGATGATCGCTGATATCCAATCGCCTAACTTTGAAACCCGGATGGCGATTATTCAAGAAAAGTTGCGCGAAAGGGGAGTAGCGATCGACCCAGAGGTAATTGAGTACGTTGCCTCGAGCGTTACTTCGAATGTGCGCGAACTCGAGGGAAGCCTCACCAAACTTATTACCGCCGCCGAGATCGAGAAGTCCCCGATTACCCTCCCTTTTGCTCAAAACATGCTGCGCGATCTTACAACTCGGGGCAAAGGAACGGTAACGGTTAAGAAGATTACCAAAACAGTGTGCGACCACTTTCAGATTGAGCTGACAGACCTTCTTGGCAATAAGCGAGTCAAAGAACTGGTTTATCCTCGGCAACTCGCGATGTATCTCATGCGCGAACGGCTCCGCCACTCCTACCCTCAGATCGGTGAGACCTTCGGTGGCAAGGACCACACAACAGTTATGCACGCCGTTAATAAAATCTCAGCCCTCAAGAAGAACGATCCCGCGGTCGAGAAAGACCTGCAGCTCTTAAACCAGGAGCTCTACGCCTAATGACTTTCTGTGGAAAACCTGTGGGTGAACTGTGGATTGTGCGAGTGTCGTCTCTCGGGAGTAGCCGAATTAACAGGTTGGGAGCGTTTCCACGGCTCGTTCACAACTTTTCCACAGTTTCACAGCCTTTTTCAACAAGTTGTATTAGATTACTTTCCACTTTCCCACAGAATTTGTTATTACAACTGTATATATTAACCAATCCCTACTCTTTGTATGGGGAGTCCCGAAAGGCGTGTTTGAAATGAAATGTATGTGTGAGAAGGAACAGTTACTCTCAAGTATTTCCACCGTCAGTCGTTTAGCAACAACTCGAGCAACGTTACCGATTCTTCAAAACATTTATATCGAGGCGATTGATGGGAAGGTTATTCTCCGAAGTACTGATCTCGAACAAACAGTTGAAATCACTGTCCCCGCTGAGGTAACAGAGCCAGGCCGTCTTACTATTCCTGCTCGGATGATTCTCGAGTATTTAACTAATAACGGTGATCATAGCCTCACCCTTGAAACGGACGACGTAACTCTTATTGTAACTTCGACAAATCACCGAGCGACGTTGAAAGGGTTGCCAGCAGAAGAGTACCCAACGCTTCCGGCGGTTAAATCCAGTGAAGAAACCACTTTTCCCGCTCATATCCTAACCCAAACCCTCAATCAGGTGCTTTTTGCCGCCGCGGTTGATGACACTCGGCCGGTTCTCGGAGGAGTTCTCTGGAGATTTAGCCGAGGATCGCTGGAACTAGTGGCGACAGATGGCTACCGTCTCTCGTACGCCAAGTTACCTAATACCAGTAAAATAACCGGGGACTTTATTATTCCTCGTCGAGCTATTCTAGAATTGGTTCGTTTCACCAATGTTGAGTCGATTACACTGTCGCTGGGGGGCACTCAGGCTTCATTTCACGCCGGACGGACAACGCTCATTAGTCGGATATTGGAAGGGAAATTTCCGGATTTTGTCGGAATTCTCCCGAAGAAGAGCGCGGTCGTTACCGAGATCGCCGCTACTGCGTTTGCTCGGTCGCTGAAGCTTGCGAGCCTCTTCTCGAGAGACTCAGCGTACAGTACGAAGATCTCCCTCGAGGGGACGAAGCTTATTATTGAAGCAACCTCGGTTCAGTTAGGTGAAAACCGGAACGAGGTTACGCTTGAAAAGGCTGTTGACCAGCCAGTTAGTGTTTCAGCCAACGCCCAGTATTTAATTGAAGCGCTTGGTCATATGAACGGGACCGCCTCGTTTGAGCTTACTGACAATAAGAGTCCGATCGTACTCCGACCGACATCCGGAGACGCTGAAGTTCTCTATCTTGTAATGCCGCTCCGAAGTGAGTAGGTATGAAAGCGCAGCCAGAGCTGTCACTGGAGCGTTTTCGTAGTTTTTCCGCCTCTAGGTACCCGCTCAGTCACAAGATGGCGATTATCGGCCAAAACGGTGCGGGTAAGAGTAATTTGATCGAAGCGCTCCGACTCCTATCGGTTGGCAAGAGTTTTAAAACGAGCCGACTCGATGATGTTATCCAGTTTGGAGCGCCGTTTTTTCGATTAAGTGTTGGTCAACTGAGCTCGAAGTTGAGAGAGGTCAGCTTATTTTACGGCACTGCGTATCCACAGGACCCAACCCGTCAACGATCACTTCGGGTTAATGGTCAAGAGACTACCTGGAACGACTACTGGGGACGCTGGCCGAGTGTGTTGTTTGTGCCCAGCGATATAGAGATTGTAATCGGTTCACCGCAGATCCGTCGACGTTACCTTGATTCGATTCTTTGGCAAACTAGTATTGAGTTTCGATCTAACCTAACAGAACTCGGTCGTGTCCTTCGGGAACGCTCCGCGCTACTGTTTCTGGTGAAGATTAACCGGGCTGGCCGTGACGAGCTTCATCCCTGGAACGAACTGCTTTCCCGACTAAGTACCCTGGTTCGAGAGAATCGACGGGAGTTAGTTGGGTTTATTCAGTCGAAACTCGTCGGAGCGCCCTCGGTTTTCACGAGCGGTGCCGATATCCAGGTGGCCTACGAAGAGGGTGATTCGCGCTCTCTGAACCTACTTGCCGACGAGATCCGTCTCGCTCAAAACCTGATCGGTCCGCATCGCGACGATTTTGAAATCCGGTTTAACGACCAGTCGGCGCGTAAGTTTACCTCACGGGGTCAGGCTCGGGCGATCGTTATTCTTCTTAAGCTAGCTGAAGCGGCTTACATAGCTGCTCAGACGAAGAACGAGCCGTGGATTCTTCTTGATGATATGTTCTCCGAGCTTGATCAATCGACTTCAGCGACACTCTTCGAGCAATTTCCAGATTCGTACCCGATTATCGCAACGAGTATCGCTCCCAACCCGCTGGTCACAGCCTGGGAAACGATTAACCTCTCATGACGCTCGAATCGCTCGGGGACATCGTCGACACAACAAAGTCAAAGCGCTCACTATTGCGCGCTCATCAAGCGTTTCGGATTAGTACGCTCATAAAAGAAAAAATCGACCTAGAAGCCGTGGTTATCATTCGAGACCGAGAGCTCATTTTGACGGTAGAGTCTGCGGCCATGGCTACTCGGATTACGTTTGCGATCTCGCAACTCCGTTCCGAGATCGCCGAGATTATTGGGGATAACCGTCCGGTTAAGATTCGACTTCAAAAGTAATGGCCGACCCATGAGTGGGTCGGCCGTGGATCGTACCGCGCGGGTGTAGCGAGCTAGTACCCCTGTCGGTCGACTTCGATCGGAATCTTCAGGCCCAAACCGCGCTCTTTGAGATCTTGGCGCGCCAGCTCCTCGAGCCGGTTGGCGTCGTTCTTGCTTTTCGGCCAAAGAACGACTTCGAAATGCGGACCGCTTTTCCCGTCACGGAAGGATATCCGGTAAGCGCTCCCGTCTGGCTCTTTGTATTCGAGACCTTTCCCGTTTCGGCCCGAGAACAGCTCGATGGCGCGTTGGTGTTCGTCAATCGCGGCTATTTGTACCGACAGGTATTGTCCTCCTTCTTCCGAGCCAAGAACGATGCTCTCGGGCCGAAGGATGCCGTACTCCCCATTAACCTCGATGTAGCGGCCGAGCTCGTCACTCTCCCTAAGCGTGACGGGTCGCTCGGAGCGGTCGAGGAAGTCAAGCCCGCTGATCGTAATCACCGAGCCGTCCTGCTCCCAGGTGCCCTTCTCGAGCGGCTGCCTCTTACCAGCTCTGACGACGAGCTTGGTGACGACGCCGTGATCCTCAAAAGTCACTTTGTCGTAATGCTCCGTGCTAGTGTACTGGTACCAGGTACCGGTCACGGATGACTGATCGGGGTCGGGATGGGCCGGCGTGGCGCCAGCGCCAAGAAGAACGACAATCGCTACAATCATGCTGATCATGTGCACAAACCTCTGTAGCACAATTATACCTAATACCGACAACGAGATCTAGAAGATAATCTGAAAAATTACGGGCCAACGTGGTCGGAGATACCAGCACCGAGAAAGTAGCTCACTTTGCTTGGGGGAATCTGGGCACCGTTTTTTTGTAAGAAGCGAAGGGCCTCTTCTTTCTTCCCCTCAACTGGTTCCTCGTAGATGTTGACGATATAGGTATCCTCATTGATTAGATAATCAACCGAGAATCCCTGACTAAAATACGGAAGACGGGCGGTAAACCCTGACGGGGTAACGCTTGCCCCGATACCTAAGGGATTATTACTAGCGTCGCGGTTACGGATGCGTAGCCACACAACAGCCACGATAATAACGAGGAGAACGATTCCGAGGCCGACCGCGATCCTCTTGCCCTTCTGTGTTAGCTCTTTTGTTGCCATCGATTAGCGATACTTCCCCTTGATTATAAACGCATGGCCGTAGATCGAGTCGCCAAAGTGCCGCGCCAAGTGCTCCGCTGTCATCTTTTTGCCGTTCGGTGTTTTAGTGTGAAGGTCAACCCCCCCAACGTACGGGTTGTTGACGTAGAAAGTGTCATCAGTCTGATCATAGCCGACTATTACAAAGATATGCTTGCTAGCATAGATCGATCCAGCTCTTGTGTAGATAACGACGGGATCGCCCCCCTCGAGTGATCTCTTAACGTTTTCTAAGCTTGTTTGAGCGCTTTTCGCGTAGCCCCAATCTTTCTGGCCGGTCTGTTGGTTGATATAGGTCGGAGTGACACAGGCAATGTTGTCTTTCGTTGATTTGGTCACGGGGTTGTAGTACCGACTATCCTCGAAATTCGGCCTGTAATAGAGGACAACCATCAAGACGCTCGCTTGGCCGCAGTCGCCGCCCGTTGCCTGTTTGACTCCCGGGACGTTGAGGTACGTGCCGTCCCCGGCTGTCCCTGACCCCGTCCCGCAGTCTAGCGCCGATCCGGCGTTGGCCACCAACTTGCCGATCATCTGCTCAACGTCTTTTATGTATTTTTCGGTGTCGTTTTCTCCTGGCGGGGCGTAAACGTAGACGATCTCCCGAAAGGTTGTGAGCCCCTGGTCGATATAGCGTCTCTTGAGATATGTCGGATGTTCGAGAGCGCTTTGTTGAAACGAATCATATTTGTACCAGCGTCGACCGTTCAGCTCTACGCCTGGTTGGGAGCTAGTGGCTGTTCGACCGAACGGATTGTTCGTGCCTCGGAGCGCGATCCCCGCCGTTCCAAACGACGATTCCTTTTGAGCGATGCTTACCACCCAGAGCGGGTTGATACCGTTGGCGACGCCGCCAGTTACAAAATTAGTACCGGAGCCGACTAACGGGGAAGTTGGTTTGAGCGACTTGATGTAAGCATCGATCGACTCAGCCAGTTTCTGTTCGTTGGCAATTGTTGGTAACAATGGCGAGATACACCCACTCGTTGTCACGGAGCTTAGGCCAATCGGTTTCACTAAATCGGGATTTGTGCCGCGAGCAATTAGCAGAAGCGGGATGGCTAGCATCATAATTGCTACCAATCCACAACCGATCATCAGGCCAGCTCCGCCGAATCCGAGATACTTCATCTGTTTAGAACAGACCCCCAAACGCAACATGAATGCTATCGCCCATTTTTGTGGTGGTCTGGGTATAGCCGAGACCGATCGACGGCAGCCAATCGGCTAACCCGCCAAACGCTGAACTGACTCGGGGAGAGAAGTATTCGGCGTTGGCCCGACGAAGGGTAACAACTTGTTTCGGCTTGTGGTGGTTGAGCATCTGCTCACCGAAATCGATGGTTACCTCAAGCAGCCGACCGGTATTGTAGCGCGCCCAGGCTTTCCAAAGATCTGGGTCGTTGCCGTTGGCAAACGGCAAGCCATCATCCCAATCAAAGGGGTTCTCGCCGGGTGCGGGGACGTCTTTTACCGCAACCGTCTCATCGGCGTAATAATCGCCCCAGATATAGTCAAGCCGGTCGTAATCCGGGTCGAATTCGCTGAGGGAAAAGCGGTCCGGCGGCGGAATCGGACAGAGATAGTCGACGCGGTAGACCCCGACAAAATAGACAACGGCAGCCGCGATTAAGCCGGCCGGACCCAAGCCGAGCGCCATCGCGATTGCACCGGAGACGGCCATATTTGTAAAACCTGGTGGGGCGGCGATGGCTTGGTCGACTGAGGCGAAAAACTGTTGGCAGGCGCTACAGGAGTTTAGGGTAATCGTGATAACGACGGCGGTCAGTTCGGCCTGGGCTCGCCCCAGCGAGGCTGCCGCTTCAGTTATCTTGGTCGCGTCGCCGGCGACTCTGGCGATCGACAAGGCCTGTGAGGCGCTGATAACGGCGTTACCGGCTCGATAGATCTGGTAAATCGAGCCTGCCGGTAAACGGAACTGTTGATCGCCCCACTGGCTGAGCTTGTTTACCAGGAACGCTTCGCCGATTTGAGCGAGCGATGGAACGACGAGCTGGCCGTTAGGGCCGGTCAGGCTGGCGTCGAGCCGCCAGCCGTTCTTCGAAGCGTAGTAAATCGAACGGCTGAGGTCGGTTGGCAATTGGCCGATACCCAGCGTTTTCTCCAGCCAAGAATCCAAGTATGACCACATCGAACCATAGCCTGGGTTGGTAAAGAAGTCAGCTCGACCCTGGCCGCGAATAAAGCTGTAGAACTGACTCATAAATGTTGCGCTAAACGGTCCAAAGCTGACACCGCTTCGGTTGATGATCGCCAGAACAAGTTGATCGGCGTCACCGGCAGACAGCCTGCCCTCGTAGATTTTCTTTAACGTACCCGCTTGATAGCTCGGTTCGAGGTTAGCGAGGACGGCGTCGAGTTGGCTAAAGCCAAAATCAAGCAGCAGCGCCGCGCGCTCGGCGTCGGATCCGGTCATCATTCTTCGCGAGAAATGAACGGGGATTTCTTGGCCAAGGGCTTGTTCCAAGAGTGCGTCAGAGATTTTGAACTGAGCGTTATCCCGCGCCTCCTGCGAGAGCTCGCGACGAGCTTGCTCTCGGGCGACGATGTAATCCTGTTCTGTCAGGCTTGTCTTGCCCGTCGCGTCGAGGATCGCCGTTGCTCGAGCGTTAGTGGCGCCCTCATCGCTGTAACGGAAAACCTGGCGCATCTCTTCGTAACTAAGGCGCGCATCCGTCGGTAGGTATTTGTTGGCAAACTCCGACCAAATCGCCGCCGACCAGGAAGAGAGAAGGGTGCGGAAATCACCGCGGGCAAAGGCGGCGGCGTCAGCTCGGTATTGAGCGGGGATTTTGGTTGCCTCAAGAACCTGAGCAATCAACGCTTCTCGCTCGGGGGCCGAGGCTGCACCGTTAAAAACTCGGACAATCCGATCGGTCAGCGTCT
>JALHMV010000012.1:6831-25029 GCA_022843855.1 Patescibacteria group bacterium | reverse complement strand
GACCAATCGAGAACTATCCTTGCGGCTACCGATCCAGCGACGGGAAATTTTGTCTATAACGCAGCGATGAGCGTTCAAAGTAGCTCGGGCGCCATCACTGGGGCGACCGAAGAGGCCGTGCTGTTCCCGGAGACGAGTCCTGAGGCACTCACCGGTCCTGAAACCGCGCATCAGCCTCTATTCACAAGCCAGAAGATTATCGGAACATTTGCGGTCCCCGCATCCTCAGATGTGTTTGTTTTTATTACACTTGCCTATCCTGGGAGAGCCTCGATCGAGTTTGGTCCAACAGCTCGTCTCGGCAACAAGGTAGAGTCGTTGGCGGCTGGTACGCATCATGTGCTGCAGATCGCGGGGCTGGCTCCAAATAGTTCGTACTACTATCGCGTTATCGGTGAACAGTCCGGCGAACAATCGGTCGTGGTTGGCCCAATCCGTTCCGTAACGTCGTCACCGGTCAGTCTAAACGCGCCTCCTTCGGCAACTCGGTCAGATGTCGTCGTCTTTCCGAGCCGTTCTCGAAGCAGTACGACTGTTTACGTTTTCCCCAGAGATGAAGCCGGCGCGACGATATCGGGTAGTGAAGTTGTAATCGAAGAGTCATCTGGGGTGAAAATTGGACAGGCGCAGCGACAACTTGATTACACCCAGTTTAAGTTGACGCGGACGGTTGAGGAGAAGATCAATGTCACTGTTCGGCCACGGATCGGCCAGGTCGGCCTTGAGACTGGGAGCGCAGTCCTTGACCCTGATTATAGCGAGGCAGCGCGGACGGCCGTATCTCGAGAGCTGGTCTTAAGTTGGAATCATAAGGCCGCAGCGACGCTACTCGGGGGAGCGATCATCGTATTCCTCCTTGGGTTTGTCTTCATTAGATTGTTAAGAATTCGCTAATGCCTAGCGGGACTCGGCTGGGCAATTTTCTCTCGCGAAGCAGTAACTTGCGACAAGCAGTGGGGATCCTTTTCGTGACAGTATTAATTAGTAATGTCCTTGGTCTAGTGCGTAACGTTGTGATCGCCAATCGTGTTGGCGTTTCGTTTGGATCGATCGGCCCGCTGGATAATTATTACGCTGCGTTTGTTCTGCCGGATCTTCTCTATAATTTTATTATTGTCGGTGCGCTATCGTCGGCGATCCTGCCACTCTTAGTTCGCCTCAACGAGGATGGAAATGACGATCGATTCTGGCGAACGTTTAATCGGCTACTCTCGGTCGGGCTGACGACGATAGTGGTTGGACTTGTTGCGCTCTACTTCCTGCTACCGTTGTTTATTACCTACCTCTACCCTGGCTTTAGCGAAGCTGACCGACAGTTTACGCTCTCACTTTCTCAAGTTCTATTGTTGAGTCCGCTTTTCTTCACCATCTCTCAGATTTCAACTTCAGCGCTCCAGGCGAAGAAGTTCTTCTTTGCTCCGGCACTGGCACCGATTATCTATAACCTATCGATTATTTCAAGCGCTCTGCTGATCCCCAACTATGGATTATCAGTCTTGGTCTTTGGAGTTGTTTTTGGAGCGGCTGCTCACTTCCTTGTTCAGGTCCCGACGCTCATTCGTCTTGGTTGGCGCTTCAACTTTGAAGCGAAATTCGTTGACGAATCGGTTCGGACGGTGGTTCGCCTGATGATCCCCCGAACGATCGCGCTGACCGGTACACAGCTGGCTCTAATTGTTTTTTATCGGCTCGCTTCTGCGATGGAGAGCGGTTCTATCGCCATTTATCGTTTGACTGATGATCTCCAGACCGCCCCAGTTCTCCTCCTAGCCAATACGTTAGCTATGGCGGTTCTGCCCGATTTCTCACAGCACATCGCCAAGAATGATTATCGGAAATTTGAGGAGCTTATTGGGAAGGCGATTCGTCTACTCCTTTTCGTTTTCCTGCCCGTTACAGTTTTCTTGGTGAGCTTTCGGTCTGAAGTTATCAGCCTGTATATTGCTGCCGGACAGAGTATTGCGTTGACCGAGACTACTCGAGCGATAACGACGTTCTTGTTCTTCGTTCTGTCGCTCTTCTTTCAGGGTACAGTGTTGTTACTTGCTCGGGCGTATTTCGCCCGTTCAGATACGTTACGGCCGACGATCTTCAGCCTTGTGGCGATCGGTGTTGCGCTCGTCGTCGCTTCTGTTGCCGGCCGACCTGAAGCCATGGGCGTCGCTGGCCTCTCACTCGCGTTCTCGGTCGGATCAGTGGTGAACGCCCTCCTCTTGTGGCGCGGGCTCCGATTGCCGTACCGGATATTGCTTAACGATTCTGTCGGCAAGCCGAACGCTGGGCCGATTGTTATCGGCTCAATAGTGAGCGGATTTATCTTCGCAATTGCCGTGCGGATCGGACCGTTGATCGGCCAGAGCCTTGGTACAGGTTCGTCGATGTCCTACCTCGTGACTGTCCTGTGCGGTGCGATTTTCGGGTTTGGTTTCTACTTTGTTTTTGCCAGAGCGCTCTCGCTTGAACAGTGGCATATGCTTCGTCGACGAAAAAATGAGTCAGAAGCCTGAGTTTGCCCGATCGTTCTACGGCGACGTTGACCGGGCCCGGTACCGAGCCAACTGGAGCTGCCTTATCTGGTTCTTTATTGTGGGCCTTATCGTAGTCGGTGTAGGCTGGGCGATCCTGCGCCGAAGCGGTCTGCTCTAGAGACTTCGCGCGGCTTTTCCGGTACAATCTAACCTGTTAATTATGAAAATCCGAAACTTCGCCATCATCGCCCATATTGATCACGGTAAGTATCCCGTTGGTCACTTACCTTTGTCGACCAAGAAGCCCTTGAAATGAGCACAGTTCATATCCGAAACTTCGCCATCATCGCCCATATTGATCACGGTAAGTCGACGCTTGCCGATCGTTTGCTGGAAATGACCGGCGCGGTCAAAGTTGGCAGCGGTTCGCAGTTGCTGGACACGATGGAGCTCGAAAAGGAAAAGGGTATCACCATCAAGCTTAATCCGGCGCGGATGTTTTACTCCCACGACGGTAAGGATTTTCAACTCAATCTCATCGATACGCCTGGCCATGTTGACTTTGGCTATGAGGTCTCGCGCTCGTTGGAAGCAGTTGAGGGTGTCCTACTGCTCGTTGACGCTAGTCAGGGCATTCAGGCGCAGACGTTGACCAACCTCTATCTTGCCCAAGAACTTGGCCTGACGATTATTCCGGTTGTTAATAAGATCGATTTGCCGACAGCTCAACCGGAAGATACTGCTGAGCAAATTATCAATTTAATCGGTTGTAGCGCTGATGAGATCTGTTTTGTTTCGGGTAAAACTGGCGACGGCGTGGCTGACTTGCTCGCGGCGATTGCGACGCGTATTCCAGCGCCCTCGCTCGATACCGCTCGGCAGCCGCTGCGGGCGCTCGTGTTTGACTCATTTTTCGACCCTTTTCTAGGAGTGGTTGCCTACGTCAAAGTCTTTTCCGGTCGAATCAAAAAAAACCAGCGACTCTTCATGAAAGCTACTCGGGCGCAGTTTGATTGTTTGCAAAACGGCTACCTTCAACTAAAGCGGATCGCGGGCGAAGCGCTTGAAACGGGAGAGATCGGTTACGTTGCGACTGGTCTCAAGTCAGTTCAGGACTGCCGAGTTGGTGATACGATCGTGGCCGACCCATCGACCGTCGCGCTCCCCGGCTATCAAACGCCGAAGCCAATGATCTACGCTTCGTTCTTTCCGGAGCCAGGCAAGGAACGTGAATTGACAGTCGCGCTGGATAAACTAAAGCTCAGTGACTCATCGCTCACTTATGAGCCGATCAGCTCGCAAGCGCTTGGGCCCGGCTACAACATCGGTTTTCTTGGTTTGTTGCATCTGGAAATAATCAAAGAACGTCTCAACCGTGAGTTTGATATTAACGTCCTTGTGACAACGCCAACAGTTGCCTACCAGCAGCAAGGGGAAGTTTGGCTGGAGCCGTGGGTGGATCTAGAAATACTTTGCCCGCAAGATCACTACGGAGCGGTTAGTGAGCTGGTCAGTCAGCACCGGACCGAATTTAAAAACGTTGAGTACATCGGCGATCGAGTCGTCTGTAAATACGAAGCTCCCCTAGCGGAAGTGATAACCGATTTCTACGACAAGCTGAAGTCGGTCACTTCGGGTTATGCCTCGATGGACTACCAGCTCAAAGACTATCGGGCCGCGGACTTAGTTGCTGTTGACTTGCTTGTCGCGGGCGACAAGATCGATGCCTTGACGCAGTACATGGTACGTTCCAAAGCCGAGCGCTACGGTCGCACCGTCGTTGAAAAATTAAAAGAGCTGATCCCGCGCCACAACTTTGAGATTACGCTGCAAGCGGCCATCGGCGGCAAGATTATCGCTCGCGCGGATATCGCGCCCTTCCGCAAGGACGTGACTGCCAAGCTCTACGGCGGTGACGTGACGCGCAAAAACAAGCTTTTAGATAAACAGAAAAAAGGGAAAAAGCGGATGCGCAACCTGGGTCGGATCGAAGTGCCGAGTGAAGTCTTTGTCGAGCTCTTACGCAAGTAAAGAAGTGGCCCGCCCCTTTGTGAGGGGCGGGCCGAAATATAACCAGCTTAATCGCGGTCGCGACTGAAGACGTGGTCGGGATTTGTCGTTTCTGTGACGTCGCACCAGCGAACAATGCGTTCGTTTCCTTGCTTGATCATAAGACAGGAGTTGACGCGTCGTCCACCATGTTTGAACTTACGGACGCCGCGGAGCAACTCGCTGTTGGTGACGGCGGCAAACGCGAAAACGATATCCTTACCTGGCACCATCTCATCTGAGACCATGAACTTACCCAGATTGGTGAAGCCGGCATCGCGTAAACGGCCGGCGAGGTCGTCGGGGATGACTCCTCGATCGTCCGGATCCTCGAGCTCTTCCCGACTCACAAAGCGTGCGTAGGTCTCGCCCTCAAGAATCTGATTGGCCGCCGCGCCCAGAAACGCTTCTGGCCCTCCACCGATGCCGATTGCCCCATGGACACCTGTTCCTGCGATCGCGCACAGTAGGTTGCCAGTTAAGTCGCCATGCGGGATTTCTGTGACCTCGGCACCCTGCGCTCGGATTCGAGCGATTAATCGGGCGTGGCGAGGACGCTTCAAGACCATGATATTGAGTTCGTCCACATCACGGTTATTAGCACTGGCGATTTGACGAAGGATGTCCTCAATCGGCGCTTCGGGATCGATTCTCCCCTTCGAGTTACTGCCTACCGCAATCTTGAACATATAGTTCTCGGGTGCACGTAGAATCCCTCCTCGCTCGCTCAGAGCCAGCGTACAAATAGCGTTAGGAGCGTTACTGGCACAGAGCTCAGTTCCTTCTAACGAATCTGCGGCAACATCAACTTCGGCGAGGTCGAGGCTGTTGTACTCGGGATTCCAGCCAAGGCCGATCTTCTCGTCCATGACGAGCATTGAGTTTTGGTCGCAGCCATCAAGTTCGCCCTCGGTGTTGAGGACGATCCCGCGCATCAGCATCTTGCTCATGCGCCCTCGCATTGAGCCAGTGGCTGCTCTATCGCAGATCTTCGCTTCGCCGTTACCGCGCACTTCCGCGGCCGCAATGGCCGCAATTTCAACAGCTCTTTGTGCATCGTGCCCGAGGCACGCAATTGGAATTTTCATGTTCATTCTCCTGCCCCGTGAGAACGGTGCCGAGAAATTATACCCCGAATCGGGGTCGGAGATCGAGCGTCTGAACGTCTAAGAACCTACTCGCTGGAGAGCGCTTCTTGGCCGAGTTTCTCAAGCTTGTACTGAGCGGCGCGCTCAGCGGCGAGGCGGGTCAGCTCCGGGTCTTCGCGGGTGCTGATAAACTGCATTGCTTTGGCGATTTTGGGGTAGACAGCGGCAAACTGTTCGTACATTGTTTTGCAAATCCGGCGGTAACCCGGGTGGCCGTCAGGTCCGGTGCGCAGCTCGAGTAGGTGGAAGAGCGCCCGGGCGTTGAAGATGTAGCGGTAACGCATTCGGTGACCAAGGAGCGTCGCGTACTGCGCTTCGTTGGCGTAGCCGGCTCGAGCCACAAGACGGTCGTACAGCTGATGCGACAACGCAAAGCAGCGCTCGAACTCGGTGACGTAGTTAGCTTCTTTGACGAGCGGCGGAATTTCAAAGCCAAATTCCGGTGAGAGTTTTTGCCACTCAAGGGCATCGACGACGCGGTGTCGCTGCAAGTCGCGAAACGTTCCGTAATCGCCGACGATTTCCCATTCGAAGTGGGCTTTCTCGAGTGCCCGACCCGGCTTATGTCGGCGATTCAACCGTTCGCCGATATACGCAGCAAAAAGTTCGTTAACCTTTTTTTGCGGCCACGTTTTAATGACCGCACGGAGTTCTTTGATGGAAAGGTTGGTGTAAGCAAAGAGCATCTCAGCGAGCAGCTCGGTCTCGTCTTTGGGCCAGTGATCAACGAGAGTTACTTCGTCGTGTTGACTGCTTTTGCGGGCGGGAATATTTTTCTTGGTAAATTCGCGCATTCCGGCTCGGGTATTGGCCAGGTAGGCAGTAATCGCTCCGCCGCGGTCAGGCACGTCTGCCCGTTTCAAAAACGGCTGGATAACTTTGCGCGCTTCGCGCAGGAGCTTCTGTCCAACCACTCGCGATTCTTCGAGCTCATCGCTTAGTAGCCGCATCACTAAATATTCAGTTGCTTGGGCACTGGCAAAAACTCCAACGGTCGACTTTGTAGCGGCAGGCAAGACCGAACGGATCGCATCGCAGGCAGTGGCGCGAGTAGAGTTGAGCCAGGCGGTTCGTTCTTTGCGATCGGCTGGCTCTGGATTCTTCGCGCGCAGGTACTGAGCTAAGCCACGCACCATCAACGAGTAGTGCGAGAAGATCTCGTCCAGCGTGTCGTTAAATTCATTAGTGAGCGTTGAGGGGAGGTTGGCCGGCGTGTAGTAAAGATAACGGCCGTGACTGTCTCGTTGGTCAAAGAAAATATAACGAGTTGATTGCTCGAGAGGGGACGTAAACCGACCCCACTCGAGTATCTTAGTCAGGACGTTGGAAGCTCCTTCAACAACAAAATGGATACCGGCCAGTTGCTGAACGGAGTCGTCGCCGTAGGCGGTAATGACACGATCGAACAGCGCCTCCGCGCCTTCCTCGCCCGTCTGAGCAAACTCTTCGATCAGCGTCATGCGCAAATCGCCAGCTCGTCGACTGAGGCGTGCCATCGCGGCGCCGATAATCGCCGTCGGTAATTTGCCGGTAAACGAATACACTTGGTCGGTTGGGTTGGTGACGATTGAGTTGAGGTACTCGTAGCCCTCATCGCTAATTGCCGGAACGTATTTGACGTAAGGATTGTCGCTTTTGTCCGGCTTACTCATTTCTTTTTAGTAACAGCCACTGTTGGCATATGTCAACTTAAAATGCTGGAAGTGTTTTGGTTGTAACTTGCAGCCCCTACTCGTTACTAAAATCAGAACCTACAGAATTGGGTGGACGTGTTGCCAGACGAGTTCGGATATCTCTTCCCTACTCAGCTGAGTCCCGTCTTTGGAACATTCTATAACGGGCCAGTTATATTTGGCGGCGAGCTCGGGATAGAACGCGTTGACTGCTTCCATGTAGGCAAGATCCTGCTCGTGACGATCCAGCGCGCCGACTTGACCGGCCGCGGTCGTGTTCTCATTTTCGGCTAACCACTTTTGGCGGCGAGCTTCAGTCTGGGCGGCCCGAACATCTGGGTCGAGCGTGAGGATTAAAACAAGATCTGGCTGAGGAATGCCAAAGTGTTCAAACTCGACGAAATGCTGTGTATCCAGAAATTTTGCTCGCTGGATAAGGTCAACAAGCTTGACCGTTTGGTGGGCGAGATTCGACTCCATATATCGGTCGCAGCAACATATATTGCCAGCCTCAAGGAGCGGCTCGATTTTTTGCCGAGCGATCATTCGGCGATCGAGAGCATAGAGCATCGCTGCTTGGTACGGATCGCTGGCGACTTCTTCGGGCATCGTGCCAGGTCCGCGGCCGAGGTATTCGTTCACTTTTATCCCCCAGTACTGCTCGTAGTCGGGGAATGTAAAGAAGTGCGCCTTGGGCTTCTTTGACTTTGTCTTGGCGTTGATGCGCTCGACGAGCAGGCGCGTCTGGGTATTTTTGCCGGTGCCGTCGTTGCCTCCAATGACGATTAGTTTACCTTTTTTCTTACTGCCCATACCCCAATAACGCCACAAGTTTTTTTGGGGTGCAAGGCTTGGAAACGATGGTGGTCACCAAGTGCGGGCTTCGGCGTAGGCGTTACCGTATTGGTCGACGCCGGCGCTTGCCCAAGCGTTACCGCTCGTGCTACCGACCGAAGTCTCGTACCACGTTGTGGTGGTGTACTGACGAGTAGTTCGCTTCGTCGGGGTACGCTTTGCCGGCTGGGTGGAAGCCGGTGTCGGCTGAGGAGCGATTGCTGGTGCTGGCTGTGGTGCTGGAGCAGGGGCAGGCGTTGCGGCTGGTGACTGCTCCGTTCTCGTATCGTCATTGGCGACCTGATCAGGTTTTTTGACCGCAACCACGATTGCCCAGATAAAACCAATCGCAAAAATGGCGAACGCGACGAACAGGATTACTTTAACGAGATTTGACATTGTGGTCGTATTTTACGACCAAGCGGCTATAAAGTCTAGTGAGCTAGTCGCGATTCTTAGCGCGGCTGGCCGATCGAACGCTCCTCACCTGTTTCAAAAATACGCTTCGCTTCCTGCCAGATCTCCTCGGCTCGCAACTGGGCACGTCGCGAAAGCGAACGAACCCGCTGACGCTTTCGGGCAAACTTCTTAGCTATCTTATCGCGGTACATAGCCTCCTCTCTTATCGTGAGACAACGGTACCCAAAGATACGTGTGAGAACTATGGAATATCTCCTAACGTACAAGCGCGATCAGGGCAATAACGAGCCAAATAATATTGAGGACAACTGGTTGATAGTCTCGTTTGGCTCGGGCGGCGACGATAATACCAATCGCTCCGAGGGCGTTTACGCTTTGATAGAGGGCAGAATCAGCGGTAAGGATTGAAAAGATATTCAGTGTATATGCGGCGACAACGGCAACTACGCCCAACCAGCCAACAACTTCCACCCAGGTTTTGGTTATCATCAGAGCGGGATACCAGAACTTACCCTTCGCTCCGCTGCTGGCAAGCAAAGCTTGCTCGTAGTCGAACTGGCTGAGCGGGTAACGGGAATCGAACCCGTAACCTCTCCTTGGAAGGGAGATATTTAACCATTAAACTATACCCGCGAATGTTAACGAGTGGGTAGTGAGTGGATCGAACATACCAGCGTGACCGGGTAATTTTCTCAAATATTGCCATCAAAATCTACCGAACGCGCGCCATCGCCAGTACCGCTTTGAGGGCAACAATCAGAATGGCTGGTGCAACAAACTGACTAATGTTCCAGAGGATAGCGTCCATGTAACCACCGACCCATGGCAGTGACTGAACTCCGCCGCCACCGACCAAGAGTAAGGCGATACCAGCCACCATAAACTTAGTTGTTTCCTTTGTGCTGATATTAAGGAAGCCAATGATCAAACCGAGAACTGCCATCGTTGGTGATACCCACGGCGCCTGGACGCCAGACTGTGTAACGCCCAACACAATTGCTGCCACCAATCCTGCAAAAAACGCCCACTCGCCCCACGTTGTTTCGGTTGTTTCTTTTGTCATATTTCTATTATGAACCGTTCCATAGGAAGCGGGTCAAGTCGACATGGTAGGCGCCGTTTACTTCCCTCACATCAACACCCTCGCTGCGGAGCAGTTCTGCTTGGAGCGCGGCAGGGAATTGCATATTAACGATCGAAATTCGCCCTTCTTTGTTAATCACCCGTTGCCAGGGCAAATCTGCGCTTTGGGTTTGCCGCCGTAGTATCTCCCCAATAATAATCGCAGCCCGCGGCGAACCGGCCAGTCCAGCGATCTGTCCGTACGTTGCGACTGTGCCACGCGGAATGCGTCGTATCGCGTCGATAGCCCGGCCGTGAAAGGCGCTCATTCAGGTTGCCTGAATCTGGGTGACGGTGACTTCATCGCCGATCGAGAAGAACCGGCCTTGGCCGGCGTTGAGTTCAAGCACGTAATCAACTGGGGCAGGAGGCGAGTACGTTGGTAGGTTCTGTGGTTCGGTGGACGGCGACGGCTTTGGTACGTCTCGCTCAATCCCGATCACCCTTCCGTTGGCAATCCAGATCAAATCCAAGTTGAAACGCATATCTTTCATCCAAAAACTAACGATCTGGGCGGGTCGAAACGGGAACAGCATCCCTGATGCCTCCGGCATACTGCCGCGGTTTGAGAGCCCCTGGGCCTGTTGCTCGGCAGTACTTGCTACTTCTACCGTGTACACTCGGTCTCCAACGGTGACTAGATGCGTAATCTGGAGGCTGTCGCTTTCTGCTGCGGAGAACTGAAGGGCGCTGGTGTTGGACTGCTGGGACGTTGAGGGTCGCATTGCTATATAGATGCTAAGCCCCAGCGCTAGGATGATAGCAACCGCAAGAATCCGGCGCCTACTCATCTTTTTTCCCCCACTGCCAACGCGGTTTCTCGCCGGTCAGATACGTCACAACCAACAGAAACATGGTCAGCGCGGTGATCGGAACGAAGACCTGCATCATCGGATCGGTTGACCGCTCGGCGTCAAAGGCAATAGCCAGAACTGCTCCGGTGTATATGCCGAGGATCGTCCAGCCGTGCCATGTCGCTGGCGTCCACCCCCAGCCGTAGGTCTTACGCTTAAACCATATCGTTCGTTTCATGGGCTGATCTTACCCGGTGGAAGCGGTGAAATCCAGCTGCTTTACAAATGCAACATTGTTGCGCTACAATAACTTTAAACAGTCTAAGCTCCATAAGGAGAAGATGTCAGGCGTAATATTCCTCAGTGTTCTAATCGTTAGTTTGGTTTCGTTGATCGGAGTCTCGCTGATTGTTTTGACAGATCGGCGGCATGAAGAAGACGGCACGTTATCTGCGACACTCACGTTTTTGGTAGCCTTAGCGGTCGGTGCGTTGCTCGCTAACCTCGTTATCCATCTCCTACCGGAGGCCTACGGCGAGCTTGGTTCTAGTACAATCCTGTATGTTGCGGGCGGGCTGGTTACTTTCTTCCTACTTGAAAAAGCACTGCACTGGCGGCATTTACATCAGGCACAAACAGAGCGAATTGAGCCGGTCGGTTGGATGAATCTTATCGCTGACGGTATTCATAATTTTATTGACGGCGCCCTGATTGCGGCTGCCTATCTTGTTTCCCTGCCGGTCGGAATCGCAACCAGCGTTGCGGTGATGCTTCACGAAATTCCACAAGAACTTGGCGACTACGGCGTGCTTCGCGCGGCGGGTTTTTCCCGATCGAGAGCGTTACTTTTCAATTTCATCTCCGCGGCTGTTGCTATTCTTGGTGCTGCCGCCGTTGTGGTTTGGGGTGATGCCGCGCTTCATAACAGCGCGTACATCCTGGCGATCGCCGCCGGTGGGTTTATCTACCTCATCTATTTATTACTACGTAAGCTCGGCGAGGATATGCATTTGAAACGAGTGCTGCTAGCGATCGTGGCTTTTACGATTGGCTTAGCGGCGGTTTGGTCGATCGAGTCGTACGCGCACGAGCTTGATGGTCACGATCACGACCATGCCGGCGAAACAACCGAAGAGCGTGCTGACCACGGCGATACAGATGACCACGGTCACGAAGAGTAAGAAGCAGAGGAAGATGAGCGTTGAGATTCGTCGACTTGAAGAGCTTGGTCTGCGCAAAACTAAAGCCCGACTCTCAATCCTGCTGACACTTGATACGGTTGGACAACCGCTCTCGGCGCCGGAACTATCGGAAAGACTCTCTCAATTTGACCGGGTGACGATTTATCGCGAGCTGCATCGTTTGGAAGATGCGGGGTTGGTTCAGACCGCTCATCTGGGCGGTAAGGCGGTCTCGTACGTTCTGGCCAATTCCGGTCACCAACATCTTGCTATCTGCTTGATGTGTGGGGCGGTTAGAAACGTGACGTTTCCAATTAGCGCTGATTGCAAGGAAACTCTCGTCGAGCAGCAGACTGGTTTCAAGATTGCCAAACACAGCACTGAATATTTTGGCTACTGCGCTCAGTGCCGAACCTAAGCTGTCGGGGTGAGAGGACTTGAACCTCCGGCCTCACGGTCCCAAACCGCGCACTCTACCAACTGAGCTACACCCCGGTGTAACTCAGTAATCTTACCTGAAAGTAGTGACGATTTCGACGGCTAGAGGACCTGGATTTTATCCAGCAGATTGCAGCAGGTGCAGCCGCGACCACCCTCTTTGTAGAAGCTCAGTTTCACAATCACAGGTTTATCCTTTGTTGAGGCGAGTAGTTTGGGTAGGCTAATGGCGTCAGTCAGGTCACCGACGTCGCTAACGATTTTGCCGTTTTCGGAGCAACCACAGCCGAGTTGATACTCGCCAGCCGTGACAGCGTTAACGGTGTTACCCTCAGCTAACTGGGCGTCAAGCGCGGTCTTAAATTCAACTTGTTGAAACTTGGTTACGTTAAAGTAGGCGCGGTTTTTTATTAGCGGTTCGTCGCCTTCCATCGCCATGTTTTCTTCTTTAGTCGTCAAATACCCACAAACGACTGTGTCGAATTCTTCACCACCACCGAGGTCGAATGTCGAACCGGCTTTGAGTGTCGGGCTAACAGAATCAAAGTCGCACACTGTTGGCACGACCGCTACCTGTTCGGTCTTGTCTTTGACTACAGGGGCCGTCTCTTCGACGAGCTGCTGTTCGCCGCCGACGTACCAAGTGAAGTAGCCGAGAGTTGTGACGATGGTCAGACCAAGTATCAGCAGCAGGAGCTTAGTGGTGTTGCTGACATGATGATTGGGGAGCGGTGGTTTCTGTGCCGGGGTTATAGTATCGGGGTTCATGGGTTAGTCGATCCACTTGAAGGTAGTTGCGATCAGTTTGGCGTCATTGGCCCACTGCTTCGTGGCACTGTCGGTCTTTCCAGCTGCCAGGTCCGCTCGGAACGCCGTTTCGCCCTCGGTTTGCCAGACCTTTTCGCTACCACAATTGGCGGTATCTGTCGTGAAATACGAAGGGTTGTTGGCAATTACACTCGTCTTGTCCGAACCTGCAAGTGAGTACGTAAGTGTGACTACCGAATCGGCTCCGTCAAAAATGTCAAAGACATAGGAGAATTGTAGATCGCAGATATCAAGCTGACGTAGGGTGACTGTTTCTTTAACTAAGGATCCGCTGATGGCCGTCTTTACTTTTCCGCTCTTGAGATCGTCCCGTAACCCGGTCAGCGTCTCCCTGTCGTAGCCTGAGGGCAAGTCTTCCATTGTCGACAGATTGGAAAATGAGACCATTAGTGTCGTTTCGCCCTTTACGTCGCTGTTGATTTTCAGCGTCGGTGGATACTGAAAACTAAATTTTCCGGAAGCGTCGGTATAGGTCTTCCAATCCGCTACTTCGCTTGCGCTGCTGGCCTTCCCTGTCACGGTCGGCGCGGTTTCTTGAGTAGTATCCGGCTGGCTATAGGTAACCTGCATCAGGTAGGCGAGCGCGCCGATCACAACAAGCGCAAAAACTAACAATATAACCTTCAAGCTGGTTGTAGCGTGTTCATGTCCTTCAAACGGTTCGTTTAGTTCCATTATCCCCTCCAATTATTCGACTCGGCTCAGTAGCCGGTAGTGTCCAGCTTTCAGCGTAGTAGCTCGGTACTCTGTTGTCAATCTATCGAATTGACGCAACGGGGGTCGGGGAATATACTGCTCCTAGTTAATTTTCAACCTATTAAATGATTCAGAAAGGAACGAGTTATGACACCACAGACGATCGGTCTGTTGGCCGCCGTTGGCGGTCTTATTGTGGGATACATCGCCCGACAAATTCTTTTGACGCGATCTCAGGAGGATCTCGAGGGTAAGCGCAAAGAAATATTACTTGCCGCTAAGGAAGAAGCCCTCAAAGTTAAGGAAGAAGCTCAGAAAGAGCAGGACGAAAAAGCCAAGGAGATCGCTAAAGCCGAAGCCCAGCTTCGCGAACGAGAGTCGTCGATCGAACGACGACTTGAAAAAGTTGAAGCCGAAAAAGCCGAGCTCGAATCCCAGGCGGAGCAGCTGGAGATGAGTCGTCAGGAGTTGAGTCGTATTCGTGAGGAAGAGGAGGCCAAGCTTGAGAAAACGGCTAAGCTGTCTCGCGACGATGCGAAAGAGCAGTTACTGGCCAAGATTGAAAAAGACTACTCCGAAGACATGATCCGCAAAATCCGTTCGATGCGCGAGACGATGAAGAAGCACTGGGAGCAGGAAGCGCGCGAGATCATTACGACGGTCATCGAGCGGATGGCTACCGAACAAACCGCCGAAATGACGATTACCTCGGTGCCGCTGCCAAACGACGAAATTAAAGGCAAGATTATTGGCAAGGAAGGCCGCAACATTCAGGCTTTTGAAAAAGCGACTGGCGTTGACTTAGTGATAGACGAGACGCCGGAGACAGTTTTGGTTTCGAGCTTCGACCCTGTTCGCCGGGCCGTTGCCGTTAAGGCGTTGCAAGCACTCATCAAAGACGGTCGAATTCAGCCGACCAAAATTGAGGAGCTCGTTAAGAAGGCTCAAGACCAGGTAGAGGACGAGATCCGCGAAGCGGGTGAGGCCGCTGTTCAAGAAGTGGGCATAACCGGTTTTCATCCTGAGCTCGTTCGTTTACTCGGCTCGATGAAGTTCCGCACCAGTTACGGCCAAAACCAGCTGGCTCACGCTATCGAAGTAGCTCACTTAGCCGCACTCTTAGCCAAAGAAGTCGGTGCCGATATCAATATCACTAAAAAGGGCGCGCTGTTGCACGATATCGGTAAGGCAATTAGTCATGAATATGAAGGCTCGCACATTGAAGCCGGTGTCGAGATCGCTCGCAAATATGGCTTGAGCGAAGAGGTTGTCCACTGTATTGAGGCCAGTCATGAGGATGTCGACGCTAAGTCGCTGGAGGCGATTCTGTCGCGTACCGCCGATGCGATTTCTTCCGCCCGACCGGGCGCCAGACGCGAGTCGACCGATCAACACATCAAGCGCATGACCGAGCTGGAGAATATCGCCAACTCATTTCCCGGTGTCGATAAATCGTTTGCCATTCAGGCTGGCCGCGAAGTGCGAGTGCTGGTAAAGCCAGAACAAATCGATGACCTAACCGCGATGAAAGTGGCGCGCGAGATTGCCAACAAGATCGAGGCCGATTTGCAGTACCCGGGAACTGTTAAGGTTAACGTCATTCGCGAAACCAGGTTTAGCGAAACAGCTCGCTAAAATCGTCTACAATAGAGAACATGAATAACGCTGAACTTGCTAAAAAGCTAGCCGCTAAAAGCCGCCTCAGTGAAGAGCAGGCGATTGCCTTTGTCGATGGGTTTGCCAGCGTTATGGCCGAGTATTTCAAAAAAGGTGAAAAGGTTGTTATCGCCGAGTTCGGCAGCTTCTTCGTTGGAGAGAACAAGAAAGTTCAATTCAACCCCTCGGCCAAACTGAAAGAAATCGTCAACTAACGTGTGCCCTCGGCAGGAGTTGCACCTGCGACTGTCTCCTTAGGACGGAGCCGCTCTATCTACTGAGCTACGAGGGCAATTTTTTGCACTCGAGCCAGTAGATGACGTAGGAGTATCTACTGAGCTACGAGGGCGTCTCTCTATTATAGAGTGTGGGCGGGAGCAGTGCTCCCGCCCGGTTCAGACAAGTTCGAACTCACTTAAGCCCACTTTGTTGATTGTCCCAGTCTGCGGGTTGTACGCGCTGAGCTTTTGACACCTGTTACAGTGAAGGATCTGGTCAGCGGAACCAACTTGACCCAGTTTCCATCCTGACGGGATCTTGGCTATCTGTGCGTCGGTCAGAGTCTCGAAATCATCTTCGTAGGAACAGTGGGGACACCGATTCATTGCCTTCCTGGCTTGCCTTGAGTACAAGGCGTTGGGTTATGGTACGGCATCAGGTAAAATACTTCAAGCAGTTTAGATTGTGTTTCGGGCCATGGCGCAGAAGGCAAGCGCGCGCGATTTGCGGCAGTTGTCGCGAACGCGTCGAAGCATAAAAGCTTCGCAGCTCAGGAATCAGGATAAATGCATCGGGCCATGGCGCAGAAGGCAAGCGCGCGCGATTTACTTCTCGTACGAGTCGGGGTGTAGCTCAGTTGGTAGAGTGCACGATTCGGGTTCGTGAGGTCGCTGGTTCAAGTCCAGTCACCCCGACAAAAACGAGAAGCTGAACCGAAACGTAGTTTCGGATTCGGGTTCGCGAGGTCGGCAGTTCAAGTCTGCCTGGCCCGACAAAATGGAAGATTCGCCAAACATATTTGCCGTTAACAAGCCCGTTGGTCCAACGTCGCACGATCTCATGTACCGGATCAAGCGAAAGTTTCGGGGAGAGAAGGTTGGGCACGCCGGAACGCTTGACCCGTTGGCGAGCGGGGTCTTGGTTGTTGGCGTCGGCCGATCAGCAACGAAGCAGCTTCACACGTCCGGGCTTGATGAAAAAGAGTATGTCGTCGAAGTGACGCTCGGCCAGAGTAGTACGACTGATGATGCCGAAGGAGAAAAGACTGACTGGCCAGTTGTGTCTCTCCCAACCCGAGCCGATATTGAAGCTGCTCTTCATCGCTTTATTGGAACGATCAACCAACGTCCTCCAGCGTTTAGCGCGGTTAAACGTTCAGGTGTTCCTGCCTACAAGCTTGCTCGTCGCGGTCAGCCGCTGGTTCTTGAATCCCGTCCGGCCGTAATAAAAGAGATTGAGCTCCTCAACTATGCGTGGCCGCGGATTTCTTTCCGTGTCGTAACCGGCCGAGGGGTCTATATTCGCTCGCTTGCTCGGGACTTGGGAGAGGCGCTCGGGGTTGGGGGCTTCGTCAGTAAGCTTGAACGGATCAGAGTTGGTAATTTTTTGCTGGAGGATGCCATCTCGGTTGATGATCTCTGATAGTCGTATTGCCAACCTCAGACGCGCTGTGTGGCGCCATTATCGTTTCCATAAACGGTCGATGCCGTGGCGTGAAACAAGCGACCCGTATGCCATCTTTTTATCCGAAGTAATGCTTCAGCAAACTCAGGTTGGGCGCGTGACTGAAAAGTACCGTCAGTTTATCGCCCTTTTCCCGGACTTCGCCGCTCTCGCAGCTGCCTCGCCGGCTGCAGTCGTGAGGGCGTGGCAAGGCCTAGGCTACAATCGTCGCGCGCTGTTTTTACATCGGGCTGCCCAGCAGGTGATCGACCGTTTTGAAGGGGAGCTGCCTCAAAATCTTACAGAATTAGAGAGTTTGCCTGGGGTGGGACCGGCGACAGCTCGATCGATCGCCGCCTTTGCTTTCAATGCTCCAGTCGTCTTTATCGAAACAAATATTCGACGAGTTTTTATTCATCATTTCTTTCCCGAAGAGACCGATGTGAGTGACAAAAAGTTACTCCCACTCATCGAACGAGCGCTGCCGGAGAGGCGGGCCAGAGAGTGGTACTGGGCGCTCATGGATTACGGTAGCCACCTTGGGCGCGTGCTACCCAATCCCAATCGGCGCAGTCGCCACTACGTTCGTCAGAGTGCTTTCATCGGATCAAAGCGTGAGATTCGAGGTCACGTTCTGCGGCTGTTAGTCGACGGTGCCCTGAAAGAGACCCAATTAGCCGATGCTCTGCGCGGTTTTTCTTATCAGGGCAGGGAGATTATTGAACAGCTTATTGCCGAAGGATTTATCGAGCGGCGCGGTACCTCTTTGCAGCTGAAGCGCTAGTCAGCTTGCAGCTTTTTCTCTACACTAAAGCCGATGCAGCGGATAGATATTACGACCTCAACGATGATCCGTTTCATTCTGGTTCTGCTAGGGCTCTGGCTGCTGTATGTTACTCGTGACATTCTCGTACTCCTCTTCATGGTTATAATCATTGTGGCAGCGCTTTCACCAACGGTTGACCGCTGGGCAAAGTATTTATCTCGGCCGGGTGCTGTGGTCGCGATATTCTTGCTTGTTTTCGCAGTTATCACTCTGATATTTTCATTAATCCTCCCGCCGTTTATTCAGCAGCTCCGCGATTTTAGCCTCAACCTTCCCCTTTATGCCGATCAACTGAGTCAGAGTACCGATAACCCCGCCTTTTTGGATTCGCTCGTGACTCTTGTCAAAGAAAATCTGAACACCGTATCGTCGCAGCTCTCCAATATTGGTTCGAACATCCTGT